>JAQVKB010000002.1 GCA_028694875.1 Candidatus Izemoplasmatales bacterium | reverse complement strand
GAATGAACTCATCCAAATTCAAATCCAAAATGCGATGCGTTCGGACAACCCCACCGATTTGGAGGAACTCCTTCATCGTTACCGGATTCAGGAGCCTTGGTTTCTTTCCTATTATGAACCCTGTTTGAAGGCCAACAAAACGAACATGATTTCTTGGTTTCAAGATTATGAAAAGAATCATCATGAGGATCAAAAACAATCCGCTGAACTCGCCAGACTTCGGGTACTTTTGACCAAAGAAGTACGAGCGGAGGACGCTAAACATCTGCCTTTCTGGTTGGACTTTGAACCTTCGATTTTTCAGGAGATCGCGCAAGGGTTGGAGGTCCAATCGAGTGACTTCGTTGACACCCGCTTTAGTCCTCTTACACCGAATATCGAAGAGAATTTGATTTGGTTGCTTCAGGAGAATCAACTCGATTCCAACGCAACCCATCAAACCAAATCGGTCATGAGTTGGTTCCTTGTATTGGGTTCTCCAACATTGCTCGAGGTCGCCTTTCCTTTGTGGAAGGAGAAAAAACCGGACGCAGGAATTCAAGAAACCTTGATGCAAGCGACGTTTCAACACGATATCCGTAGCATTGAATATCTCATGCCTTTACTCCAAAAGGCCACGCTTGTCCAGTGGGGAACGATGATTCGTTCCGCACTTGCCGAAGACAAAATTGAAAACGTAATGTATTTCATCAAGCATGTCCCGCTCACCCAAGAATGGGTGATCCAAGCGACCCAAGACCGACTTCTGATTTCTGCGAGAGATCACCAATATCACGCCTTCGTCTATTTGGTTCGCTTCTTCTTTCATCCCAATGTCATCATCGATGGCGTGCCTTTGTTGCTGGCGACGATTGCGAAAAAGAACGTACGCGCATTCGAATGGCTCGTCGCGCAAGAAGAGACGAAACTGCATCCCATTTCCTTTCAATACACGGCGTTGCGTGTCGCGGCACACGTGGACTTTATCGAAGCCGTTGTGTATCTGAAAGAACATGGCGTTCCCTTGGATGTAAAAGGAAAAGAGAATCATGCGGTCTTTGGCATTTCAAAGAAGAAATCCCCGCTTTCCTACCGATATCTGCATTCGTTCGATCCCAAATACGGAAGACTCAAAGATATTCTTGAAATCATTGGCTACGGGCTGGTATTGATAGCCTGTGGCGTCGCCCTCTTCTTTTTGGGAAAATGGAAAGGATATTACTAATACAAAAAAAACACAGGATGTGGGGTCCTGTGTTTTTCTTTTTTGGCATGTAGTAGTGATTAACGCTTGCTGAACTGCGGAGCTCTACGCGCGCCTTTAAGACCGTATTTCTTACGTTCTTTGACACGTGGGTCTCTGGTAATGAGACCAGCCGGTTTGAGGATTTTACGGTATTCGGGGTTGACTTCAAGGAGGGCACGGGTAATGCCGTGGCGGATGGCTCCGGCTTGGCCGATCAGGCCGCCGCCGTTGACGTTGACAGTGATGTCAAACGTGGTTTCATTCGCCGTAAGTACCAGAGGTTGAGAAATATCAAGACGAGCGAGAGGAGAGACGATGTAGTTGATGAATGGTCTTCCATTGACAACGATCGTTCCTTTTCCCGGACGAAGGATGACACGCGCTACCGCAGATTTTCTACGGCCTGTGCCGCGATACATGACGGATTTCGCCATAATTCAGTCCTCCTTAACCCTTGATTTCCATCACAGCAGGTTGTTGAGCCGCATGTTTGTGCTCATTTCCTGCGTAGACGAAGAGTTTTCTGTACATCTGGTTCCCGAGTTTTCCTTTGGGCAACATGCCCTTTACCGCAAGCTCGACCATACGGGTCGGCTTTTCCTGCATCATGACTTTCGCTGTTTTGGTTTTGAGACCGCCAGGATAATTGGAATGGGTACGATAAAGTTTATCGTTCCATTTGTTTCCTGTCAGTTCGATTTCGCTGGCGTTGATAATGACGACATAATCGCCACAGTCCACATGAGGTGTGAACGTGGGTTTATGTTTTCCTCTCAACACGGTTGCGACTTCAGTAGCCAAACGGCCAAGTCTTTTTCCGGCAGCGTCCACAACGAACCATTTGCGTTCGATTGTCGACTCATTTGCCATGTAGGTTTTCATTTGTTGTTTTCCTCCTAAAATGGAATTTTAAGAGCTCTGTGGGATTTCAAACAAAAATGTACCTTACCTATAATACCAAAGAAACGCTGTTTCGTCAATCAAAAATCATCACCCGATGATCTTTTTCGTGAACTTCCCGAGTACCTTTTGCACGGGAGTCATCACGATGAACGCCGCGGGGTCAATCTCACGAATCAAACGCACATACATCTGCATTTCATGAACGGAGATGACCGCGTACAACACGGTTTTTTCTTGGTGGGTGTAGGCACCAATCGCATCGATCATCGTCACCCCGTGAGGCAAACGTGTCTTGAGTTCGTTGGCGATTTCCAACCCTTTGGTGGTAATCACTTCGAGTTTGATGAAGTTATATCCAGTAAAGACTTTATCCAAAACGATGGAGGAAATGACTTGAGAGATAATCGTATAGACGGCGATATCAAGACCAAACAACAATCCCGCGAGCAGAATAATCACGCCGTGCAAGGCGATTTGATACATTCCCATCGAGCGTCCTGTCTTGATTTGCCAATATTGAAAGAGGATGGAAGTTCCGCCGCCGGAAGTTCCCGCAATGGCGAGAATACCATTCCCCACGCCACCCAAGACACCACCGATCAAGCCTGCGGTCAAAAGGTCATTTCCCATAATCGAATTGGGCCATGAAAAGGCCAGAATAATCGAACCAATGACGGAAGAGATGATCGTATAGATCGTGAAGCGTCGTGATAGTTTATACCAAGCAAAGATCAGTAACGGAATTTGAAACACCATGACGAGCAAACCAAGATTGATGGCCACGGCGCCACCAGTTTGGTCAGACAAAATATTAATGATGAGCTGCGACACGCCGGTGACACCACCCGCGTAAAGTTGTGCAGGGTTGATGAAGAAGAGAATGCCGATGGCGTAGACAAATGTCCCTACAAATGTGTAGAGTAATGTCTTGCCTTCTTTTCTCCAATCCAGTTTTTTCATGGTTATCTGACGTTGTCCCCCGGTTCCAGATTCTGATTCGCTTCGATAATATAGAGAGCATGTTGTTCGGTTTCACCACATAATATCATGCCTTCGGAAAGTTCGCCGCGAAGTTTGACGGGTTTCAAGTTGGCAACGACGATGAGTTTCTTTCCGACAAGGACGTCCGGTTGATAAAACTCGGCGATGCCAGAGACGACTTGACGTACTTTGTCTCCAGTATCGATTTGTAGTATCAAGAGCTTGCTGGCATTGGGATGGACTTTGGCGGATTTCACCAATCCAACCAGCAAATTATTTTGTTCAAAAATCTCAATTCCGATTTCCGGTTTCGACACCACTTCTTTTTTCTTCGGTTTTCCCGCATTCATCAACGATTGGATGTACGCGGTCTCTTTTTCCACGTCGAGTCTTGGAAACAAGTGAATTGGTTTTTCGGTCACAGTATAAGTTGCCTTTTTCCCAAATTCATACGCAGAGAAGTTACGAAACTCTTCTTGAACCGCAAGTTCATCAAAGATCTTCACCGGCGTTTCAATCAACACCGGAAGATAAAGAATCGTCGCGAGACGAATCGCTTCCAACAAATGATACATCGTCATTTCGAGCATCGTTTTTTGAGCGGGATCTTTCGCAAGGTCCCAAGGAGACGTCTCATCAATCAATTTGTTGGTTCTTGCGACCAGACGGCTGACTTCAAAGAGCGCATTGGATACTTTGAACTCATCCATGTATTTTTGGTAGTTTTCGAAGACGGTTTGGGATAACGCCGCAAGCTCTTGCGGGTACACAGCGAGCGGATGATCGGCAGTCACATTGGAGACTGTTCCACCGAAATATTTGTTCACCATCGAAATGGTTCGGCTCACGAGATTGCCAAGATCGTTGACCAAGTCGGTATTGAACCGCGTCACGTAATCTTCTGGCGTAAATAGTCCGTCGTTCCCATAAGGCAATTCTTTGACGATGAAATAACGGAAAGCATCGAGCCCATAGGCTGCGGTAAGTTGTTCGGGATAAATGACGTTTCCTCTGGATTTCGACATTTTTCCATCTTTCATCACATACCAGCCATGCACAAACAACTTGAAGTTGACTGGTACGCCTAAAGCAAAGAGCATGATGGGCCAGTATATGGCATGGAAACGTAAGATATCCTTGCCAATGACATGGACGACTTCATCGCCTTTAATCCAGTACTTTTGGAATAGGGCATCCTCCTTGGAATCATAGCCCAAAGCAGAAATATAATTGGATAACGCATCAATCCATACATAAATCACATGCTTGGGATTGCTGGGAACTGGAATTCCCCAATCAAAAGTTGTACGGCTTACGGAGAGATCTTGAAGTCCCGATTTGACAAATTGAACGACTTCGTTTTTCCGGGTTTCCGGTTGAATGAAATCCGGATGTTCGTCGATGAACGCGAGCAGACGATCCGCATATTTTGACATCCGCAAAAAATAAGTTTCTTCGGCGACGATTTCGGTCTCTCTACCGCAGTCTGGGCATAAATGTCCATCCACCAATTGGGTTTCGGTAAAATACGCTTCATCTTGCATGCAATAATGACCTTTGTATTCGCCCAAATAGATATCGTCTTGCGCCAATAATTGCTCAAAGATATCTTTCACGACACGTTCGTGGCGCGGTTGGGTGGTACGAATAAAATCATCGTTCTCAATGGCCAACGATTTCCATAAATCTTGCGCCAATCCTGCGATGTAGTCGACATGTTCCAAAGGGGTTTTTCCTAGCGCTTTGGCGGATTCTTGGATTTTTAATCCATGTTCGTCCGTTCCCGTTAAAAACCGCGTGTCATACCCCATTTGCGTTTTGTATCGCTTGAGCGTATCGCAAAGACAGGTGGTATAAGCACTTCCGATATGAAATTTACCACTGGGGTAATAGATGGGTGTGGTGATATAAAATGTTTTTTGATTGTCCATAGGTTCCTCATTCATTGATGACATGTTGAGTGCGCTTCATGACTTCCTCCGCTTTCTCTTTGGAAAGCAGCGCTGAGAGGATTTCGTATACAAATTCGTAGACGGCACCAGCACCTCGGCCGGTGATGATGTGACCGTCTCGAATGGCAAAGACGTTTTCACGAATGCCTTTTGGCATAAAGATTTCTGTCGAGGGAAACGACGTGTAGTGAACGCCGTCTAGTAAACCCATCACGCCGAACACCGAAGGTGCGGCGCAGATGGCCATCAGCCATTTGCCACTCCCATGCATCACACTGACAAATTCTTTGACAGTTGCGGTTTCTCGCAACACAGAAGAATGTCTTCCTCCCGGCAAAAAAACACCGTCATACTCTTCAGGAGTAATTTGATGAAGAAATTGATCCGCAAGAACTTTAGTTCCATACGAACCTTCGACGATTTCGGTGTTGAACACACTGATATAATCGACTTGAAGACCGCCCCGCCGCAATAACGCGACGGTGCCGAGGGCTTCGATGTCTTCGAAGCCGTTGGAGAGCATGCATGCGATTTTCATCGAAACACTCCTTTCCAATCCATTATTTGGATTGTTTGAGATACTCTTGGTAAATCGTATTTTTAGGAATACCTGTTAACAAGGAAACTTGTTTCATGGCATCCGTTTTCGACATGCCATCTTTGACAAACAGGTCTACTTGTTCGACAATCGACAGATTGGTGATTTCTTCTTGGGGTTGTTCATATCCGGAAACGATGACAACCATTTCGCCTTTGAGGCCATCTAGTGAAGGTTGTTCCTCCAAATTGCCCGTTAAAATTTCTTCAAAAGTCTTGGTGAGTTCACGCGCAATGGCGAACGAACGAGATCCAAAGACTTGATATAAGTCGTCCATCAACTCTTGAATTCGATGCGGTGCTTCATAAAATACCAATGTTTCGGTGCGAAACTGTAGTTCTTCAAGCGATTGAATTCGTTTGTTTTTTTTGGCATCCAAAAATCCCACAAAGAGGAACGGATGAACTTTCATGCCCGATGCGACAAGCCCTGTGAGGAGCGCGCTGGGTCCCGGAAGGCATACCACAGGGAATCCATGACGTCGAATCGAGGAGACGACTTCTGCGCCAGGATCACTCACAAGTGGCATTCCAGCATCACTCACCAGCGCGACGTTTTTTCCTTCCTGCAAGTCGGAAAGAATCCATTGGCTGGCAATCGTTTGATTGTGTTCGTGAGCCACTTTCATCGGTTTGGAGATTTGAAAATGTCGCAATAGTTTTTGAGTGACACGTGTGTCTTCCGCATAAATGACATCCGATTCTTGAAGAATCCGAACAGCGCGGTAGGTCATGTCTTCCAAGTTGCCAATCGGTGTGGGAACCAAATACAAGGTAGGTTTTCCGGTATCATAACTTTTCAAACGTTCCATTTTGTTCCCTCCTTCCACGGCATATCGAAAGAATCTCTTCAGTTTCGATTCCTTCAGAATTGCGTAACCAAAGAGGATTCATCACTTTCAAAGAGCCTGAACCTCCACCAAGTTTGGTATGAACGAGAATCAACAAGGCTTCTTCGCCTTCCTTGGGATAAACATAACGGAGACGTTTGAGATGAAAGTCTTCTTTTTGAAGTGCGATGATGATATCTTCCAAACGCTCAGCACGATGAACGAAGATCAAATCACCGCCAGATTTTAAGACTCTTTTTGCGGCGAGAATCATGCCATCCAGAGACAAACTTCCTTCATGTCTCGCGCGGTTTCTTACGGGATTGGATGCTTGCAACGAATCCAAGAAGTAAGGAGGATTCGAAATCACCATATCGAAAGTGGACGGAAGGAAATGCTTGTGGACTAGATTGCCATCCAGCGGAAGGATTTCGATTTGACTGGACAATCCATTCAGTTCCACAGAGGCTTTCGCCAATTCACAACTCACTTCATCCAAATCAATGCCGACAATCTTGGCTTTGGTGTGAAGACTCAAATAAAGGGGAATAGGTGCGAGCCCGGTCCCGATATCGAGGATCGATTTGCATCGTAAAGAAGGCTTCGCAAAATCCGCGAGGACTATCGCATCCGTCGTGAACGAAGTCAAATCCTTACGCTGGAAGATTTTTCTTCCTGGAACGCTTAACAGTTCGTGAAGCGTAGTTTCCATAGATTACTCAGAATCCTCGTTCTCTTCGGAAGGAGACTCTTCCACTTTGGGTTGAAAATCGAGGTCGCTCACATGGAGGAACTCACTACCACCTGTTTCATAATCCATCTTCACGATTTGCGTGAGGAAATTGACTTGCGAGACTTTCCCCTTCGCTCCCGCTTTGGTGCGAAGATATGAATTGAGCTTCGGCAGTTCTTTGCGGTATTCTTTGTACAAATCATCCTCATAGTTGATACAGCAAAGAAGTTTCCCACAAAGTCCGGAAATGTTAGTAGGATTCAGCGAAAGACTTTGATTCTTCGCCATTTTGATGGAAACCGGTTGAAATTCACCCAAGAAACTGGTGCAGCATGTCAAGTATCCGCACGGACCGATACCGCCAAGTACACGCGCGCCATCGCGTGCGCCGACTTGACGCAATTCAATGCGCATATGGAATTCCCCCGCCAAATCTTTCACGAGATCACGGAAATCTACACGACCTTCGGCCGTGAAATAGATAATCAATTTCGATTTATCGAGCGTAAACTCGCAATTCAAGAGTTTCATATCGAGTTCATCTTTTTTGACGAGTTCTTTGGTGCGTTTCATCACATGTTCTTCGGCCGCTTTGTTTTCATCAAACTGACGAATATCCGCTTCGGTCGCAATCCGAATGATAGGTTTGAGTGGTGAAACCAAATCCTTTTCTTCCAGCGTCACAAGCTCGGTGGCGACTTGGCCCATTTCGATTCCGCGAACGGTCTCGACAACCACGAAATCGCCTTTCTTAATGGGAAGATTGTTATAATCAAAATGATATTTTTTGCCCAGTTTGTTAAACTGAACGGGTGCGACTTGGTACGTCATGGTAATAACCTCTTTCTAGCGTCATCAGCAACTTCTCGAATGCAAACGTCGCATTGATGTTGTATTTTAAGCGTTGCTTGAGCGATAAGATTTCATCGAGTCCGTCTTCAATCGTTTGTTGAGAAGCGCTTTGTGCGAGTTTCTCCAATATCGCGCTCTCAGAAACAAACAACCGTTGGTCGGTGTGCCCAAGTTTGGCGCCAAGAACGTCTTTTTGAAACAATGCGGCAATCGACAAGACAAAATCTGTCAGTGTGGAATCGGAGATGAATCCTTCTTTGGATTCGCGAAATAAGATGATAGGCGATTTCTTCGGAATCGCAAATCGTTCAAACAATTCACGAACAAAGGAAATCAAGGATTTGTATTTAGCATCTGATGCAATCGTAGCGGCTTCATCATAATTGTTGGTATAGGAAGCAATCGCGGAAGCATCCAAATCATCCACACCTTTAGAGATCAAATCCTCTTTTATTTTGGATGTTTCAATCGGTTTGAAGTGAATGACCTGGGCTCTCGAAACGATCGTTTTCAGTAAAGAATTGATTTGATCTGTGACGAGGACTTGATAAATATCGGCACCGGGTTCTTCCATGGTTTTGAGCAGCGTATTGGAGCTCTCTTGGTTGAGGCGATGCGCTTCATCAATCACATAAATCCGAGGACCCTCTTCGAGGGATTCTCTCGAAAACTCATGGATTAAGTCTTTCATTTGCTTTTTCTTGATTTGCTCCCCTTCGCGTCGAACGACAAACAAGTTCGGATGCGTTCCCGCATCCACGCGTTTGCAGTGATGGCACTCGCCACAAGGATTTCCTTCTTCGTCTCGCGTGCGACATAACAAAACCTTCGCAAAAAACATGGCCGTTTCAAAACGTTTGGTGCCAATCGGTCCCTCAAACAAATAAGCGTGGGCGAGTCGTTTCCCCGTCACGCTATTTTTCAAGATTCGAGCGACTTGCGGTTGATAGATCGCCAAGTCTTCCCAACGTTTTGTCGTCAACTGGAACACCTCATAAACGCGATTCGATGAGCGTAATCGCTTGCGCAATCACATCTTCGATCGGACATTCCCCATCGATTTTCTGAATCCGATTTGGGAACATCTCAATCAGTTTCAAATACCCATTGTAGATCTTTTGATGGAACTCGAGTTGTTCGAGATCGAGGCGATTGACCTCTCTTCCCGAAGTGGAGAACACGCGAGCGAGTCCTACTTCGGGACGAACATCCACGAAAATCGTTAAGTCAGGCAAGGTGTCTTCAATCGCAAACTGATTGATTTGATAGACTTCTTCGATACCTAAATTTCGAGCGACCCCTTGATATACTAAACTACTATCGACAAAACGATCGCAAAGTACCATTTTGCCTTCTTCTAAAGCAGGTCGGATTTTCTCGACGAGATGTTGTCTTCGTGAAGCCGCAAACAACAAAGCTTCGGTTCTGGCATCCATCTCCGTATGATCCTTATCCAAAAGAATGTCGCGAATTTTCTCAGAAATTCGAATCCCTCCGGGTTCACGGCTTGTCAAAACGCGAATCCCTTTGGATTCGAAATGAGCGACAACCGCCTTGATTACCGAAGTTTTTCCGGAACCTTCTGTTCCTTCGAAAGAAATAAAAAAGCCTCTCATCTTGTCACCTGCTTACTTCTACTATTATCTCATAAAATCTAATTTTTTTGAATAGAATATTTCGCGATGTGCGCGTTGCGCGCACACATGAAAAATCTTCCATACAATTGTCGATGAAGTTTTCTGTCTCGAAAGAATGATTGTGATATAATAGGGTTTGAACCAAATCCTACAAAAGAGGTGTTCATCATGGTAGGAAATCTCCAAGATTTAATCCTTCGTGAAATCAAAAGCCCCGAAGCCAAAGGGGCCAGTATTCAAGCGATGGTTTCTCCCAAAGAAGGTTGGGAGGGCTATGTCATGCGTGTTATTGATGTTCAAAAAGGCGGATATACTCCCAAACATCATCATCCTTGGCCGCACATCAACTACATTATTGAAGGCAAAGGCGAACTCGAAATTGATGGTGTCATCCATCCAGTTCAAGCAGGATCCTATGCTTTTGTCCCTGGAGAATCGCTTCATCAATTCCGAAATGCCGGAGATCAAGTCTTCCGTTTCATTTGTATCGTACCAGAAATCGGCCACCAATACTAAGGGGAATTTATGCAAATCGACGTTCACAATCTGACATATGCTTATGGTCAAAAACTCGTGTTACAAAACTTGTCCCTCAGCTTACAGCGCGGGGACTATGTGGTCGTACGTGGAAAAAACGGATCTGGGAAATCCACTTTCGTCAAATGTCTCTTGGGTTTGAACGCCGTGAAAAGCGGGATGATTTTTTACAATCATCAGGATATCAATAATTTCAAAGATTGGACTTCGATTGGTTATGTGAGCCAAAAGATGGAAGATTTTAACTATGAGTTTCCAATTACGGTCAATGAATATTTGTCGGTTTCCAGTTTACGGAGAACGCGTCAAAGCGATCGGCTTCGAATGCTCGACAAAATGGGAATCCTTGAACTTCTCAATCAAAACATCAATAATCTATCCGGCGGAGAATTGCAACGGACTTTTATCGTCCGCAGTATGCTCAATCAACCGAAAATGTTGATTTTGGATGAACCAACCGCTTCGGTCGATGTGAAAAGTGCCGAATTCTTCTTTCAGACCGTCAACGAACTCAATGCACAAGGCGTCACTGTCGTGATTGTCAGTCACCACGACACCTTTGAACGGATGAACTACACGCATGTGTTGACGCTTCATTCCGATATGTCTTTTGAATTCGAAACCCGTGAAAGACACCGTCAAAAGGAGGGAATCCAATCATGACACTCTCCTTCTTTACCGATTTGTTTCAGCAAGATTTTCTCTTTCGAGCGATGATTGCTGGTGTGATTTTGGGGATCATTGCACCGCTCCTCGGATCGATTGTCGTGATTCGAAGACTCTCGTTTATTGCGGATACATTAGGACATTTTTCTTTGGTAGGGATCTCCGTTTCGTTATTCTTATCCACCCTTGGATTTCCTTATTTTCTAGATCATTCGCTTTATTTAGGCATCATCTTCAGCGTTGTTGGCGGATTGATGGTCGAATTGTTCCGTCGGTCCTATAAGAACTACAAAGAAATTTCGATGGTCATTGTCATTAGCTTAGGAGCGGCACTTTCCGCGATCTTCTTCTCGCTTTCAAAGAAAACTGGTTCTCTATTCAATTACTTGTTTGGATCGATTTTGACGATTACCAATGATTCCGTATGGTTAATATTCTACACCGCGATTTTGGTCGGATTGCTCTTCTTGATATTTGGAAAACAAATCATTGCGGTGAGTTTCGAAGAAGCCAAAGCCAAATTACTCGGGGTCAATGTCAATCTGTTTCAGATCTTATTCATGGTGATGCTTTCCGTCGTCGTCTCTGTTTTGTTAGAATCAGTCGGAGTATTGCTCATCTCATCGATGATGATCATTCCAGTAGCCGCCGCCATGAAAGTCGGATGGTCGTTCAAATCGACGACCATTATCGCGATTGTATTCTCGGAACTCTCCGTATTTTTCGGTCTTTGGTCCTCGCATTCCATCGGGGTTCCTTCAGGAGCAGCGATTGTCAGTTTCAATGTTCTACTTTTACTTGTCGTTTCGACAATCAAGAAACTACGTGGAAACAAGCGAATCCCCAAGGATGTACCTACTCCGAATTTGTTTGATTAAAAAAAGTGGTTCGGCAACTTCATGCCGAACCGCTTTTTATTTGGTTTTGATTTCGGTTAAGGTATCGCGGAACAATTGCTTGATGGAATCACGTTCCATGAACGGCAACACTTCTTCGAGACGCATCGTGGTGATGGTATTATTTTTGATTTCCTCTACCACACGATCAATCTCAGGACGTTCCATGAAGGGGAGAAACCCAACGGGCCTTGCCTCAATCTTTCCTTCGAGAGAACCTTGGAATAATTTTGTACGATCTTCTTTGTTGAGGAAAGGGAGTAAATGATGAATCCGTACATGTTCTTCCGAGATTTCTCCGTTCAAGATGGCATTGACGAGTTCCGTTTTTTCTTCATCGTCGATAAACGGTAACATTCTGGTAATTTTCATATCCATGCTCCTTACATTGTTTGATTTCCCCTGGCGTTAAATATGGACCGAAGTGCTGCATATCGAAGTCGATTTTCTTGTCGAAAGCGGCTTGCAGGATTCTCATTCTTTCCGCGGGTGATAACCTCGCCCAGATCTCGAGATCGATCGATT
Organism: Candidatus Izemoplasmatales bacterium; assembly: GCA_028694875.1. Lineage (GTDB taxonomy): Bacteria > Bacillota_I > Bacilli_A > Izemoplasmatales > Hujiaoplasmataceae > JAHIVB01. Next base: position 9,573 of record JAQVKB010000002.1, on the reverse strand, counting down.
GGCCCTTTTGAATCATCCAACTGATTGCGATGGCGCGTTCGTCATCGTCAAGTCTATGAAGGATTTCCGCAAGGCGCAAACGATCTCCGGGGTGGTCAATCGCTTCGCGAATCAAATAGGCGCGGTCATGGGTTTCGAAGAGTTCCTCGATCTCACCCGGGGATGGGGTGAGATTAAGACAAAGCAATTCTTCAATCGAAACATGATACAATTCGGTGAGCGCAACAAGACTGTCGATGGAGGGGAGGCTCCCTCCGTTTTCCCATTTTGAAACGGCTTGGTGGGAAACAAAGAGTTTCTCCGACAAACCTTCTTGGGTCCAGCCGTCACGATTTCTTAGTTCGGCAAGTTTTTTGCCGATTTGGATGACGTCAAGCAAACCATCACCTGCTTTCTTGTTGGTACGACTTCATTATAACGCCATTCAAACAAAGGATAAAGCAACTTGCGGTTGAAGTTTTTGTGATGAAAAAAACACACCATGCTCAAGGCAAGGTGTGTTGGTTTTTATACGTTGGAATGCTGTTTCAAGATTTCTTTGGCCCAGGCAACGGCTTGTTGGATACATTGTTCTTCGTTTTTCATGACATTGAGTAGATCGAGAGATCCAATCAAATAGTTGTCGGGTTCAATGGATTTTTGAGCTCTCGCGACAGCGTTCTTAAAACCGCCCTCGTGGGTGTAGAAATACGCAATCGCTTTTTCCTGAATCAAGCCCGTTTCCAAAAAGGTTTTCACGGGTGGTGCAAAAGTTCCTGCCCAAATCGGGCTTCCAAGAAAAATCAAATCATATTGATTCGGATCGTGAGAAAGCGGTTCGATTTTTGGCTTCATCCCAAAGACGACTTGACGACCACCCCAAATGTATTTTGAGAAGCCAGTCGAAGTCATTTCTTTTTGCGGAATCAAGCGAATCAAGTCTGCGTGAATCGATTCGGCGATGGCCGAAGCGATTTTCCATGTATTTCCTTCAAACGAATATGCTACAACTGCTATTTTCATCCTATCACCAAAGATATTTTACCATAACTTGATGAAGATATCGTGATATATCGAGCAAGATTATTTTCCTGATTTCCCATAGTTCGACAAAACTCTCGCTGAAGGATCGGATACATCACAACCTTGCCAGGATTTGTTGGGCATCCAGTAATCACTAACCCAGTGCGACATGTTGGGATATCGAGACTCAAAGATTTCACGATAAAGAAGAGACTCTTTGGTGAAAGGAGACGGGTTGGTATACATCTGCTTTCGCAAAGCAAATTCGTCATCGGTATAGCACGCATCCGCATATTCTTTCAAATCATCGACGAGAGAATGTCCAACCGCGTCCGAAAAAGCGGCTTTTTCACGATGCAAGATTTCTTTGGGAAGCCAATCTCCTTCAAACGCTCTACGTAAAAGGTACTTTCCTTGATTGTATTTGTTCATCTTGAGGGAAGGATTCAACCGCATCACATAAGAAGCAAATGCGATATCGCCAAAGGGGACGCGCGCTTCCAAACTATTCGCCGCAAGACATCGATCGGCACGCAATACATCATACATATAGATTTCATCAATGCGCTTGACGCATTCGGCCTGAAAGGACGCTTCGTCAGGCGCGAAGTCGGTATATTTGTATCCAAAGAGTTCGTCGCTGACTTCTCCAGTCATCAAGACTTTAATATCCGTCGTTTGATGGATATGTTTGGCCAATAAATACATTCCCATCGAGGCGCGAATGGTGGTGATGTCATAGGTTTCCAGCGCATCGATGACTTCGACCAATGATGATAATACATCGTCTTTGGTAATTCGAACTTCTTCATGAATGGTGCCTAAATACTGTGCCACAATCTTCGCATATTTCAAATCGATGGGATCCGTATCCATCCCAATCGAAAAGGTTCGAATGGGATAATTGAGATGTCTCGCGGCGATGGCGCATACGAGTGATGAATCGAGTCCGCCCGATAAAAGAAAGCCCATTGGCGCGTCACTAGAGAGCCTTTTGATCACGGCTTCTTCCAGCAACTCACGAATCCGCAGAGAAGCCACATCGAGGGAATCCATGAGAAAAGAGTCAATTGAAAGAACTGTGGAAAAGCGCGTAAACTTGCCATCTGCGTAATAGTGGCCCGGCGGAAATGGATGAATGTCTTGAGTGAACAAAATCAAAGCTTTTGCCTCGGAGGCAAAGATCATTCCTTGTCCGTCTGGTAAAATCCCATAAAACAACGGACGAATTCCAATCGGATCTCTGGCCGCCACTAACGATCCCCGTTTTGGATCATATAGAACCATCGCAAATTCCGCATCAAGGGATGAAAACATGCGAACATCTTCGCGTTCAAATAGTGGTAATAATACCTCGCAATCAGAACCCCCAACACACTCATATTGGGAAAGCAAATTTTGACGAATCGAGGCATAGTTATAGATCTCCGCGTTGGCCACTAACATTGCATTTCCATGCACAAATGGCTGCATGCCACGTTCATCCAAACCCATGATTGCCAAGCGATTGAAAAGGAACACGTGGTTTCCAAGTACCATGATTTGCGATTGGTCCGGACCTCTCGCAATGATTCTTTCTCCCGCGGAAGAAAGATCCAAAAGTTTTGTTTCACTGACAATGATACCGCACATCATAACCCTCCTTTTGGGTATAAAAAAAACAGCCACGATCCCTCTGGGACGAATGACTGTGATCCGCGGTACCACCCAATTTGCCAAAAAAATGGCCATCTCGACGCTTTCTGTAAAAAGCCGGAAGGGATAACGGGCTCCTGCCCGGCGAAGCCTACTTGGTTGCCCTTTGGGTTCGCGGCTAAAAAGTGTTATTCGGTCTTCTCTTGACTTCCGGCTCGCACCATCCCGGATTCGCTTGATCAGAGGATCAGACGTACTTCTCTTTCTCAACGCCTTTGATATTTGTGAACGATTATATCATAGTCTTGAAATCGGTCAAGCGGGTTTTGAAAAAAAGATTCAAAGTTAGAAAAAAAACAGAGGTTTTCCACCTCTGCTTATTCGTGGTACCACACTTTGGTCAACATCAACCCTCCTGGAGGGGCGAGCCAAACCGTGCGTTTTCTGGTTTTGTCTTCGAGAATTTCGGCGATACTACCTTGTAGCTCGCCTTTCGCAATCTTCACTGCGGTCGCGACGATAATTCTCACCATGTATCGTAAGAATCCATCCCCTTTCAGGACTATTTGGATTTGATTTCCATTTTGTTCGACATCGGCGACAAAGATTGTCCGTACCATCGAGTCTTTTTCACCTTTGGAGAAACTCGTAAAGTCGTGCGTTCCTTTGACACTGGCAATTTCTTGGCGCAAGCGTTCGACATCCACGCCTTCTCTTGCCCAAGCAACATTGCGTAGAATCGGGTCATAGGGACCAAGTGCAATCGTATAACGATATTCTTTTCCCAGCACATCATAACGTGAGTGAAACAGCGGATGAACCTTCTCGACCGATTTGATGAGCAAATCTTCGGGAAGACGCTTGTTGAGGATGGTCGCCCATTTGTTCAGAGGTAGTGGGAGCGAAGTGTCAAAATGGGCCACTTGTCCGCGCGCATGAACGCCCGCATCCGTGCGTGAGGCCCCCGCCACGCGCACAGGTTTTCCATGAAGTTCCGTTAATGCTCGTTCCAACTCACCTTGGACACTACGATGTTCTTTTTGGAGTTGAAATCCCGAAAAGGCGGTACCATCATAGGCCACTTCCATTTTGAGTCTCGTCGTATTGAATATCTTCGATACCACCACAATCCGTCGAATCAGCCCGTCGACGATGTGATGCTTGTACGCATATCCGTTCGGGAAAAAACCATAACGAATGCCTTCGGAGAAATCGGAAAGATCGAAGTCTTCTGCCCAGGTTTGCGTCTTTAGAAACGCAAAGACGTCTTCGATTCCCAAAAATAACTGCTTATCCCATTTCATCCCCACATCGGGATGTAACATTTCCTTCGTGATTCTTGACATCATATCACCTGAATCGTAATCGCAGCGGCGAGTAATCCCGCGCTAATGACAAAGGCCACAATATCGTTCATGCCAAACACGAGATCATAAATTCGACTACGGGGCTTCCCGGGCACAAAGTTTCTCGATTCCATCGCATCCGCCAATTCCTCGCTTCGTTTGAAGGCGATGATGAACATCGGCACGAGGAGACTGATGACTTGTTTGACTTTCTCTTTGAGTTTACCTTGACTGAAATCGGCACCACGCGAGGCTTGCGCGAGCATGATTTTATTGGCTTCATCCAAAATCGTCGGGATATAACGCAATGAGATTGAGATGATCAACGCAAACTCTTCGGAATTGATGCCAATGAATTTGAGCGGGCGAAGCAGTTTTTCCATTCCCATCGTCAAATCCGTCGGTTTGGTCGTTAACGTTAATACGGTCGACAACGTGATGATGATGAGCAATCGAATGACCACAAAGACACTCATTTCGACACCCTTTTCATAGATTTGAAATTGGAATGAAGTCCAAGTCGACCCATAGGAAAGGTAGGACAAAGAAACATAAAGCAGTCCCAAATAGATAAGGAATGGAAGGATTCCTCCCACTTTCCAACGCGCAAGAACTCTCCAAAGCACGGTAGCGAGAACAATCGCACCCGCGGACAACCAATTCAACGACATCGTTTGGTCGAGCCATAACGCGCCGGTTTTGTTAAAAAAGATTTGGAAAAAGAACGTAAAGATGAGCAACACGAAAATCGGTTTGAGTCCTTTGACAATGCGGACAATCGATAATTTTCCAATCAAAAGCAGGATGACCGCAATCGCCAGTGCCACGAGCAACTGCGTCATCGTTTTGAGCAAAAACAAGGAAACCATGAGTACGATGATGGCCATAATCTTGGTTCGAGGGTCGAGTTTATAGAAGAATCCGCTCCCCGGAACGAATTGACCAATGACGATATTTTTCATCGTGAGGTCACCTTCTCAATCTCTCTCACAGCTTCTTCCACCGTCTTTTGATAAGGGTTCAGTTCAAGATGAAACTGCTCCTTGAGTCCTTTCAAAACACGAATCGTTTGCGGAAGCGATAACGACCAAGTCGCCAACTCTTCGCGACGGAAAAGGTCGTCAGGAGTACCATCAAAAACCAAGTTTCCATCCGACAAGACCAACGTCCTTGTCGCATATTCATAGACCAAGTCCATATCATGCGTGATGATTACCACAGTCTTGTTGGTCTTTTCTTGGATATCTTTGAAAAGTCGCATCAATTGGCGCTTTCCTTGAGGGTCGAGCCCGCTCGTAGGTTCATCGAGAACAAGGATTTCAGGATCCATTGCTAGGATACCCGCAATCGAAACGCGCTTCTTTTCTCCACCGGAGAGATTGAACGGATTGCGATTCAAATACGATTCGTTGAGACCAACGAGTCGAATCGATTCCAAAGCTTTTTCTTTGGCGACTTCGGGACTCACTTTGAAGTTGAGTGGACCAAACATAATGTCTTTTTCGACGGTTTCTTCAAAGAGTTGATACTCCGGAAATTGGAACACCAATCCCACATGTTTTCGGAGTCGGTTGTAATCGGTCTTTTTGTCACGCTTTTGCGAAACAAGGACTCCCGCGATTTCAACCGTTCCTTTTGTGGGGAAAACCAAAGCATTCATATGTTGGGCAAGCGTGCTCTTTCCGGAACCGGTATGACCAATCAAACAAATGAATTCGTGTTGATCTTCGATGGAAAGTGTGATGTCATATATGGCTTGATAATCCGAATTTTGTTGGGAAAAGTATTGATGACTTACTTGTCGAAAGTGGATGCCCATAGATACTCCTTCCAACTTGGATCCAAGTTTGTGACGCCATTCAGAATCCGCAGCGAAACAGGAAGCTCAAGCCCAGCTTCCGTCATGCGTTCCGTTTGGCGTAACGCTTCTTCTTTGGAGGCATCCAGATGGACTTCGCCACCTTTGAGAACCACGATACGGTCCGCATAGAGTGCCTCTTCAATGTCATGGGTAATCATCAAGATGGTCATGCCTTCTTGATGTAGTTCTTGAATATACTGCATCAATTCATTGCGCGCATAGGGATCCAACATGGACGTTGCTTCATCAAAGACCATGACATCGGTATGCATCGCGAGAATTCCCGCAATCGCAACGCGTTGCTTCTGTCCTCCAGAAAGCGTCGAAGGTTCTTTGTCCAGCATCTCTTTGACGCCCACTTTTTCGGCATAAAAATCAATCGAAGAAATCATTTGATCTTTGGGAATACCTAAGTTTTCCATGCCAAACGCGATATCATCGCGCACCGTCACGCCGACAAATTGATTGTCCGGATTTTGAAATACAATCCCGATTTTTTTGCGAATTTCATAGGCCGTTTTATGGCTTAAAACCATATCATCGACAACGACACTACCACTTTGCGGTTCTAGCAGTCCGACGATGCATTTCGCAAGCGTCGATTTCCCGCTTCCGTTATGGCCTAATATTGCGACCCACTCGCCTTTTTGGATCTGAAGTTGGATGTTTTTCAAGATCATTCTTTTCCCGGTATACGTGAAAGAAAGATCGTTGATTTCGAGTTTCGACATGTTATCACCTGCGCTATCTCATTATATCAAAAAACCGCTCAAAAGGGAAAGAAGAGTGGCGATTCCCAAGGAAAATCTTTTCATTCCAAAGAAACAAAAACGCAAGGATTCTCTCCTTGCGTCATGAATGAGTTTTCGCTATCGTCTTTCGACGATCTTTTTCGGGTCCACACCGCGTAGGATGGCGTCTTCCATGGAAAACAGGGTTTGTGAATCATAATCCGATTTCAAGAAATAAACCCCCTGATTGGCCTTCAAATAAAGAACGATTTCTTTTTTGGTGAGATAGACGCGAAACACGCTGGACCACAAGACATCGGCGACAACGCCATCCGCGTTCTCGCGAATCCGGTCTTTCAGAAAAGTGAATGAGATTTCCTTTCGAAGTGCTTCATTCGATTCCACAGAACGTTTCGCGGTCGATTTTAAGGACACGTAAATCAGAGCAGGATAACCCACCAAGAAAATCCCTAACACCAACGTCATGATATCTAACGTAAAGAAAATCGTGATAATGAGTGAAACCAATCCTAAGAAAGGACCAAATATATTCACCAAAATGGCCGTCATCGGTTTGCGACGGTACATGTTGAAGAACACGAATTTCTCCGCCAATTCTGGGGTGTATTTGTATGATACTTGTACGTTATTTTCCATGATTCACCTCGTCGAATGTCACAACGCAATTTTACCATAATTCGATGTTTCTGTCCATGAAAAAGGGCGAGGTTACTCCCCGCCCAAAAATGCTTGCTTTAAATCCCATATGGTGACAATCCCTAAAATCGCTTCGCTTTTCAAACCGTGTTCGGTCACAAACAAGATTTCAAGTTCTTTGTCTTCTTCTAAATCGCGACCAAACGCCGCGAGCGCTTCGTCGAGATTGAAATCGCGGGGGATGAAGTCAAAATAACGCGTAGGATCGTCATCCAAATCCATCGCATCGATCAAATCCGCGCAAGTCATCGATTTTGTAATCGTATCGGAATGGTCTGTTAACATGAAATAATGTGTCAATGTTCTTTCCGTAAAAACACCTTTCAAACGATGATTTTCGACAACGGGGATATTGGAATATCCATGCTCCTTCATCATTTGAATCATCGCTTCCACTGTCCAATCGAGCGTCGCCGTCTTCATCTTTCGAATCGGTTGCATTACTTCTTCGACGCGTTTGGGATGAACTATCCGATTCACCGTATCTTGAAATTTCTGAAGGAATTCAGGAGTCGGCATGGCGACATCATCATTGTGTACCATTAAGTTTCTCAGTTGCGCCGCTTGAGATAGCGTTTCGAAATGATCTCTTTGTGCGATGATGGGATTGGTTTTCTTTCCACGAATCCGAAACAAAGTTCCCATAAAGGAGGATTCCGAAAAACGACCATCATTGTATTCAATTCGCAAATAACTTTCGATTTCATTGAATGTCGATAAAAAAGTTTCTTTGAGATCCATCAAATGTCACCCCATTTTCAATTGTTCGAATTCATTATAACGTTCTACCGTGACCGCGTCAAGTTTCCAGCCGGTTTCGCCGATTCGAGTCTTGCCAATCAAGGAAGAAACTGTTATCATTGGTTTGATGAAATGAAATCCTTTGAATACAAAGGATGAGGACTTGTAAAAGGAGGTGCACAATTGGACGTCAAGAAGAAATCGTTGCTACTTCATGAACGATTAAAAGGCAAAATCGAAGTCAAACCTCGGGTCAAGATTCGCACAATGGAAGACCTCTCTGTGGCGTACACGCCAGGGGTAGCCGAACCTTGTTTGGCGATTGCCAACGATGTAAGTTTATCTTACCTCTATACAAGACGACATAATCTCGTGGCCGTCATCACGGATGGCACAGCGATTCTCGGTCTTGGTGATATTGGACCAGAAGCGGGCATGCCAGTTATGGAAGGCAAAGCCTTGTTATTCAAAACCTTTGGTAGTGTCGATGCCATTCCTCTTGGATTAAAAACCAAAGACACGGATGAAATCGTCAAAACGATTCAAACCATTGCATGTTCGTTTGGTGGTATCAATTTGGAAGATATCGCTGCACCAAGATGTTTCGATATCGAGAAAAGACTTCGACAAACGCTAGATATTCCGGTTTTTCATGATGATCAACACGGAACAGCGATTGTCGTTGCTGCCGCTTTGATCAACGCCATCAAGCTCTCAGGGAGACAACCCAATCAACTCCGTGTTGTCATCAACGGCGCAGGGGCCGCAGGTATCACGATTGCCAAGTTCTTAGGGCAATTTGGAATTCAACATATTACGGTATGTGATAAACTTGGGATTCTATCTCCTGATGACTCTCGACTCAATCATTATCAACACGAGGTGGCTTTGAAGACCAATCCAGCAAGTATCAAAGGAACATTATCCGATGCATTGCAAAATGCGGATGTCTTTATTGGTGTTTCTGGTCCCCATTGTGTGACCAAAGAAATGATTCGCAGCATGGATCCGTATCCTATCGTCTTTTCGATGGCCAATCCCATTCCAGAAATCGCTTATGAGGATGCAAAAGATGCTGGTGCATTCATCGTAGGAACTGGAAGTTCCAAGTATCCAAATCAAATCAATAACGTGCTCGCATTTCCAGGGATATTCCGTGGCGCGCTCGATGTCAATGCTTCCGAGATTAACCTCGATATGATGAAAGCGGCGGCAGTTGCTTTGGCTAACAGTGTTCCCGAAAAGGAATTGTCCCCGACGAATATCATTCCTCAAGCCATTCAACTCTCGGTCCATCAAGCTGTCGCTTCTGCCGTGAAGAGAGCCGCAGTCGCTACAAATGTTGCTCGAGTACAATAAAAGAAACAGGATGCCTATGCATCCTTTTTTTCTTAATCCGTCGAATTCATCCAGCGCTCAATTTGAGTTTGGTGATGTCCATAGACGATGATGTGATGATTGCCATAAGGTTTCTTCAGAAAGTAGGAAACATCTCCCAATTGAATGCGAATCTGGGTTCGACAAAGATTATCTTCTTCCA
>JAQVKB010000101.1 GCA_028694875.1 Candidatus Izemoplasmatales bacterium | reverse complement strand
CTGGGCTTTCAATGCCTGCGGCATTATACAAATTAGGCACATCTTCCGCTTCTCCCAAGATGAAATCACCATTCACTTCCGCCGCACGAAGTCCGGCGAAGCCGGTAATAATCTCCCGCATGGGGAGATTGGGCACGGACGTTTTGGCAGTTTCCATGACATATCGAATGCCTTCAATGGTCGTTTCTTTGTCTTCTTTGTCGTCAATAAATACTGAAGAAGGACCAATCAAAAGATTTCCTTCCGCTGTTGGTGTCACCAATACACCTTTTCCTGCACTAGTCGGTAATTGGAAAATTGTCGAATGAACGAATTGTCCCACTTGCTTGTCAAACAAACAATACTCCCCTTTTCGCGGACGAATCGTGAGTTTCTTCGCGGAAAGAAAATTATGGACATCATCCGAAAATGTTCCCGCCGCATTCACCAAAATCTTGGCGAAAAAAGACCCTTTGTCGGTCATTACTTCGAATCCTTGATCGTTCCTGACCACCTTGGTGACCGTGGTTTGAAACTCAAATTTCACACCGTTCAAACTCGCTACTTCGGCGGAAGCAATCGTCAATTGGAATGGGTCTACGATTCCTCCTGTGGGGGCGTAGAGCGCCGCATACACATCGGGATTTAAATTGGGTTCCATTTCAAGAACTTTGTCTCGAGGTAGAATTTGGAGATGGGGAACGCCATTTTGGATTCCTTGTTGTCGCAACCGTTCTAGTTCGACAAGATCATGTTCGAAAAAAGCTAAAATCAACGTACCGTTTTGGACAAAGGCAACCTCAAGATCCTCACAGGTTTGTTTCATCATCTGATTGCCCAAGAGATTGTATTTGGCTTTCTGAGTGCCGACTTTGGCATCGACGCCACTGTGAACAATCCCGCTATTGGCCTTCGATGTTTCTTCGCAAACATCCGAATTCTTTTCCAACACGGTAATTGAGAAATCGTAGGCGGATAATTCTCTGGCGGTCATACAACCGATGACACCAGCACCGATGATCAATACATCACTTTGTTTCATCTGTTGTTCCTCCTAACCAGTTTGTATGTTCCTTCAAAAAAGTGGATAACGCTTGAAAATAATGTTCTTCATCCACGCGTGCGGACATCGCATGCTTCGCACCGTTTTTTCCGATGAATAAAGTATGAGGTACCGTGGCTGCCGCCGCCATGCGTTCACTATGCATGGGTCTGACGAATCGATCCGCTTCACCGTGGGCAAAAAACAAGGGCACTTTTGCTTTTTTGACTGCTTCAATCGGAGACACTTCTTCGAAACGAACACCCGTCACAAGGGAGAATATCCATCCTCCGAGAGGAACAAAAGGCCAAGGTGGTAAATGCAGTTTCTTTTGGAGTTGTTGCGAAGACATCAACGTCAAATCCGAAAAGCCACAATCCGCGCCAACAAATTCGAGTCGATCATCATGGGTTTGCTCTAGCAGCGCAGTGACAGCGCCCATCGACTCGCCAAAGGTGGCCACATGGATGTCATTACCATACCGTTGGAACACATTCGTGATGACATCTTCCAAGTCGAATTGCTCTTTTCCGCCAAGGGTACAGTTGTCCCCGCCGGATTTTCCGTGAAATCGTTCATCGAACATGACAACGCGGAACCCTAACTCTAGAAACATTTTGGCATATTTTAACGCACCATGATGGGTATAAGTGTATCCATGTGCGATGACGACAAATTGATTGGAACTTGTATTTTCCATGAGTTCAATGACATGAATATCATACCCGTTGCGGGTTGTTAAGAAATAGTTGTTCTTCTGCCATCCGTCATAAAGTGCCATCAAACCTGGAGAACGTTCGTTCTCCGTTTCTCGCGTTGCGTTTTCATCATAACGAATCGGGTGATATAATGCATAGGCCAATTTGAAGGATACCAATCCCACAAAAATCAATAAAATGAGCACGATTGCAATCACAATCCATATCCAAGGTTCCATCGCAATCTCCTTTCTGTCGACCTATCTTTCGACGAGTCGCCAATAAGCGCCTTTTTTCGAAAGAAGTTCCTCATGAGTTCCTTCTTCCATGATGCCATCTTTTCCTAACACCAAGATACGGTCCGCTTTTTGAATCGTCGATAAGCGATGGGCTATGACCATCGCGGTTTTATCTTTTGTTAATTCATCAAATGCAGTTTGAACGAGTCGTTCCGTCGCATTGTCCAAAGAACTCGTCGCTTCATCCAAAATCACAATCCGAGGTTTCTGCAAAAACAATCGAGCAATGGCAACACGTTGTTTTTGTCCTCCCGAAAGTCGAACTCCTTTGTCGCCGGTGATCGAATCGTAACCTGCTGGTAACGATTCGATATAATCATGGATATTGGCTTTCTTCGCAGCGAGAATGACTTCCTCTTCGGTCGCATCCGGATTGCCATATAAAATATTGTCCCGAATGGTTCCGTGAAAAATGAAGACATCTTGTTGCACATGGCCAATGGCACGACGCAATGAATAAACATCCAAATCGCGGACATCCATCCCATCAATCTTGATGGCGCCGCTATCGACATCATAAAATCGTGGGATCAATCTCGAAATCGTGGACTTCCCGACACCTGTTTCTCCAATCAAACCCACTTTTTCTCCGGGTTTGACATGAAGGCTGAAATGCTTCAGCACTTGATTGTCTTCCTCTCCGTATTGGAAAGAAACGTCGCAGAATTCAATGTCACCGGAAATGTCGGTTGCGACAATGGCATCTGGTTTGGAAATGATTGATGGTACGATTGAGGTAATCTGGTGGAATCGTTCGAAACCCGCCATTCCTTGCTGAATCTGTTGAATCATTTGAATCAAACGATTGATTGGTTTGGTTAAGAAAGAGATATACAAATAGTACGTGAAGAAATCGACGGCATTGATGGTGCCAAGATAAATAAAGATGCCTCCAACCACAAGCAGTGCCAAGTTCAAAAACAAAAGCATGAACTCATTTCCTACCAAAAAGATGCCCATTTGTTTGTATGCGTCTTTGGTTGAATCCGCATAGACATCATTGATTTCAGAAAAACGTCCGATTTCATAAGCCTCGTTGGTCAAGGCTTTTGTTAATCGAATTCCTGATATCGCATTCTCGATTTTGGCGTCGAGTTCACCATGTGCTTTTCTTACGCGTCGTTGGGCTTCTAACATTTTCGTTCTTCGCCACCATGAAAACACCACAACGACAATCACAATTGCAAAGATGATGAGCGTGAGTGTCAAATTAATGAAGGATAAGTACACGAAGGAACCGATGAACAAAACACCAGAGATAAACAAATCTTCAGGGACATGATGACTCATTTCAGAGATATCATGCAAATGGTCGGTCAAATAACTCATCAACACCCCAGTTTGATGATCATCATAGAAATCGTAATCCAACTCTTCGTATTTGCGAAAGAGATCTCTACGCATATCACGTTCGATCATTGCCCCCATCATGTGCCCATTGTAAGCAATGAAATAAGCAAATCGAGCCCGAACCAAATAAATGAAAAACAAGGCTGAACCGACGACGAGAATCATCTTCAAATCTTGATTGGGAATGTATTGATTGAGCATTTGTCGTGTCGCCATCGGAAACAACAAATCAATGGCAGAAACCAAAAACGCGCTACAAAGGTCAAGGATGAAAACACGCTTGTGATTTCGGTAGTAACTCATGAACTTACGAAGCATGAATAGCCTCCTTGATTAATTGTTTTGCTTTACGTTTCGCGATTCTTCGTTCCAGCACGAGAAACAAAAGAATCGATCCCAAAAACATAATCAAGCCTTTGGCTATCGCAGAAATGTTGATGGCCCACCAAATACCACTCACGGATAACGTTGGAATGAGCCAATACGCGAGCGGAATCCGCAGAAAATTGTTCACAATACTCGATGTGGAAGGGACAATCGTATTCCCCACACCAGAGAACAATCCCCAGCCAATCGCTTCCATCATCATAAACACTTGTGACAAACTCACGATTTTGAGATACTCCGCACCGTATGCTACGACTTGTGGCTCTCCTGAAACAAACAACTCCATAAAGAAGGACGGAAAGAAATACATCGATAACGCAACCACAAGCGCATAAGGAATGAGCATTGCGGAAAGTGCGAGAACACCTTTCTTGATGCGCACGGCGTTTCCTGCGCCATAGTTCTGCCCGACAAAGACCATCAGCGCAGATTGGAATCCACTGGAAATCATCCAGGTGAATTGTTCAATCTGAACACCAACGCGCTGCGCTGACATATAGTCATCCCCGAACGCATAAATCATTCGAGATATCACAATCGAAATTGAGGTAAAAAACATCGATTGGATTCCAGCGACGATGCCAATCGAAACGATGTCTTTCATCGCATGAACATCAAAAGCCTTGAAAGAAAGGGCATGAACTTCTCTGTTGTTCTTGAAGTAATAAATCAAATAAACACCAAACGTTGCCATTTGGGCGAGGAGTGTTGCCAATGCGGCACCACCCACGCCTTTTGGAAATACAAAAATCATCAAAGGATCGAGGACGACGTTGATAATTAACCCCACCACCATAATGCGAAAATTGAGTGAGGTCAACCCAAGTCCTTCATTGATCGCCGCAAAACCATTGGAAAGAAATTGAAATACAAACCCAAAACTGATGATACTCAAATAGGTAATCAATAACGAAATCACCGAACTGGATTGAATTTGAAAAATTCCAATAATCGGCTTCATCCATATCAAAACCACGGACGTAAAAAAGACTGCCAACACAACTTGTAAAATCATCCCGTTTGACGCATAACGAGAAATTCCATGATGATCATTTCGGCCAGCCGCATGAGAAACACGAACACTTGTTCCGATTTTTGCAATCAGAATCAGTCCAAACGAAAACCAAGCGATGAGGGCAGCTGTTCCCACGGCCGCAATCGCTTCGGAGGAGTCTCTCCCGATCCATGATAGTTTTCCTAACCAAAACATATCGGTTAAGTTATAGGCCATTTGAGAGATTGAGGTCAATAATACCGGCCACGCAACACTCAAG
>JAQVKB010000100.1 GCA_028694875.1 Candidatus Izemoplasmatales bacterium | reverse complement strand
CCTCATGGACTGCGCGCGTATCAAAGCCTCGATGAAAATCAAGGATATCCTGAGACCCGCATGCCCGCGACGATGTTTCCTTGTGCTTCCGCGATGTCTTCGACCTTTTCTCCTTCTTTACTCCAAGAAGTGGGGCAAGTCATCGCCGATGAATGCAACCATTATGGCATCGACATCATCTTGGGACCTGGGGTCAATGGAAAACGATCTCCGCTCGGCGGAAGAAACTTCGAATACTATTCGGAAGATCCTTTTTTGACCGCCGAATGCGCGACCGCTTTCGTGAAAGGCGTTCAATCACGCGGTGTGGGAACTTCACTGAAACACTTTATTTTGAACGAACAAGAGCACTCACGTCGTTACGCGGATTCTCGTGTGGACGCACGGACATTCCGCGAACTTTATGCCTACCCGTTTGAACAAGTCGTCAAACGCGCCCACCCGACAACAATCATGTCTTCGTACAACCGTGTTGGTGGACATTATGCCAGTGAGAATCCTTTTCTTCTCGAAACCTTACTACGCGAGCAATGGGGTTATGATGGCATCGTCATCTCCGATTGGGGCGCCGTCCAAGACAAGGCCAAATCTGTTTCCGCGAGCCTCGATATCGAAATGCCGGAATCGGAATGGAAAGATGCCTCATTGAGGATGTTGTCACTGGAAAGTACGATGAAGCGAAAATCAACCAAACGGTTCAGCGTATTTTATCCGTCTATGAACGATTGCTTGCGAACCCGAATCATGGAAAAACAACGGACTTCGCAAGAAACCATCTCGTTGCGCAAAAAGTGGCGGAACGTTCGATGGTTTTGTTAAAAAACAACGACATTTTGCCGCTCAAAAAAGCAGAAAAGTTATTGTTGGTGGGCTCCTTCGCCGCTTCACCACGAATTGGCGGTGGTGGATCTTCAGATTTGATGCCTTTCCAAATTGATCTTCCTCTTGAAACGATTCGTGCCCGTGCTGACGTGACCCTCGTCGATACATATGATGTCCCCAACGAAACCTTGACGCAGCTCGTGAATTTTGACCATGTTTTGGTTTTTACAGGTACAACTGCGAAGATTGAAAGCGAAGGCTTTGACCGTCGTCGTATCGATCTCCCACTAGAGCAAATCGAATGTGTGAAACAAATTTCAGCCATTCGCAATGATGTCATCGTCGTCAATGCCAGTGGTTCCGCCGTGGCTTTGGACGGCTGGACGGATGGCGTCGGTGCCATCCTACAAACATGGTTCTCAGGTAGTGCCGGTGGCGAAGCCATTGCACGTGTTTTATTTGGCGAAGTCAACCCTTCGGGTCGCCTTTCGGAAACTTTCCCAAAACGATTGGAAAACACACCAGTATATCCAGGATTTCCTGGAAACGGTGATATCGTCCACTATCAAGAAGGACTCTTTACAGGATATCGATTCTATGATACGCATCAAATTGCAGTAACATATCCCTTTGGATACGGCCTTTCTTATACGAATTTCGTGTGGTCTTCTCCTCGATTCAATACCACCTACCTGAAAAAAACAGACACATTGGAATGCCTCGTCGATGTCGAAAATACCGGACCAGTTGCGGGAATTGAAACCGTTATGATCTTTGTTTCGATGCCAAAAGTTGGGTTTGTTCACCCACACAAAATTCTTCGCGGATTCTCGCAGATTTCTCTGTCTCCGGGTGAAAAACAAACCGTTCGAGTTTGGATTCCCGTCACGGACCTGTCTGTCTATGTCGACGAAGTGGGTCAATTCATGGTCGAACAAGGAACATATGAAATTCACTTTGCAAAAAATGTTGCGGAAGTGGCGTTCTCCAGCACGATTCAAATCGCTTCCGATGATGTTTGCCATCAACCCAAAGCGATGTGGCAGCCCGCCAACGTGTGGCTTCTCGCGGATCCCGAAAAGTCGATGATCCATGACTTGGAAGAGCACTATCGGATACTTCATTGGTGGGAAAAAGAGGAACCTCTCGAACGAATTTTGAATCGCATTGCTTCTGAATGGAAAATGACGGTAGAAGAAGCTGCTGCATTGAAAGCCCCCTACCTCGCAATCCGACCTCAACAAGCATAATGAATGAACAAACGATTTTGTGAATTGAAATATGTAACCTATTACATAAAAAGTATTGAAAACGCTTTTTTGATATGTTACAATATTTTCGTATAACAAAAATAGGAGGAAAAGAATGAAAAAGTTATTGGCAGTTTCTTTGGCCTTTGTGTTGCTCTTTGCTTTGGCTGGATGTGGCGAAACAACGACAACGACAACGACCACGGCTTCCACTGGGACCACTTCTTCGGTTGACCTAACCAACGTCGAATCTGACACTGGACTTGACAAGAATGTTTCCGGTATTGTCGACATCGTGTTATGGAGCGGATCCGGTACCACTTATTATGACCTCGGACACCAAAATTTGACTCCAGAACAACTCCCTGCACAAAATGACGCAGCGGCCTACGCTGTGGCAAAAGCGTTCAACGAAATTTACCCGAATATCGTGATCAATGGTTACTTCAAATCTGGCGGACCAGACAACTGGACCCAAGTCCTCGAGACTTATGCCGATGACGAAGGCCGCTTCCCATCGGTTTGGGCAGCTATGAATATGTCCAATCAAGTTTCTACTGGTGTTATTGCGGACCTTTCTCGTTTTGAAGACGATCCTTTGTATCAACAACTCAATCCATCCGTCATGGGCATGATGAATTATTACGGATTCCAAGCTGGACTTCCGCAATATATTCTCCCTTGGGGCGTGTACGTCAACAAGACTCTTGCGGCGGCCAATGGAATTGAAATGCCGAACTACGATTGGGATATCGATGAATACACCGATTTCACATCAAATTATTCCATCGATCCTGAAAACATGTATTTTGGCGCCATGGATACTCCGCTTTCCTTCATCGAAACCGGAACTTCCACCATCCGCGCTTCCTTGGCAAGTTACACCGGTGGTGACACCTTTGTGAATTTGAACTCAGCGGAAGTACGTGACCTTCTTTCCTACATCCACGAATGGGTTGATAGCACATTCTGGGGACAATACGACAAAGAAGCGTTGACGATTACGGATGGCAGCGGCCCCGTTGCGAGCCTCTATGCCAATGCTGGAAGCTGGGATTATCATCTCTTCCGTCAAGGTTACTTGTTGACGTTTGATGGACAACCTTGGATGATGGGCGACTGCGCTGAAACCGATCCTGACTGGTGGGCAGTTTGCAACATCGACAATTGGGATATTTATCCAAGACCTGCGACCGATTACGAAGAAAACACCTTCGGTATCGTTCTCGACCCGATGGCTGTTTACAATTTCTGCTTGGATGATGGCGACCTTGCTTGCTCCGTCGAAGAAGAATTGAAGATTCAAATCGCCTATACCTTTGCGATTTTCTGGTGTGCAGATTCTCGTTCTTTCGAAGCCCGTGCAAACCAAACGTTCTACGATGCTTCTTCGGATTCTTACTCTTCCGCTTTGAACGACTCACTCCCCGTTGTCACTGGCGAAATGTTTGATGATCAAATGGCCTATTGGTATACACCTTCCAAACATCAACGCTTTAACGCGATGAATGAAGACGATGAATACTTGATGCCTGGTTTCCAATACATTCTCGATTTGTACGAACAAGGACAATTCTGGGATGTTTCGGACAAGGCCTTCCCATGGTCTTACTCCGCGGATGGTGTATCACAAACCATCTTGTATGAATGGCAAAACTATTGGAATCCGGAAGTCAATGGTGGTAAGGCGAAATTTGATGCGGACTTCACGTCTACCATTCAATCGCTCCTACCAACTTGGAATGATCTTTCCAATGCGCGGTGGGCTACGGAATTCAATCGGATTAAATCTGGTTTGAGTTTGTACTACTATTACGATACGTACGATATCAACTAATTCATGATTTTAAAAGGTGTGTATAATACACACCTTTTATTTTTCTTTCAAACGGTGTTTTCGTATGGACATGACTTTGTCGCATATGGTATAATTAAGCGATATGTTACGGTTTACATATACGAAAAAGTGTTGGTTTTCAACCGTTAAAGGGGGTTCTGAACAATTTGAACAAGACTCTGCGGACCATTTTGGTCCTCGCCATCGTCATCTTGACGTTGGTCCTCCTCTTCAACAATCCTTTTGGGCATTCCGATTATTTGGCCTGGAAAGATGAGATTAGTGAGGTGGAATACCTTTCCGCACTTTCTGCCATCAAGAACAGCGAATACATCACTCGTTATAGTTATGTGAGTTATTTGGAAGACCATGAAGTCACTTATGGACTTTCCGATGCGGACGCCACGAACTTCGATCTTGCGGCCGTGAATGACTATAATTATTCAGGCGATCATGCGGTGGATCTTGCTGAAACGGGTATTGCTACGTATGTGGTGAACGTTCCAACCGCGGGACTCTACCACATTTTTGTCGATGTGTATGTTCGCGCCAGTGTGCTGAACAACCTCACTTTGGCGGTGACCGTGAATGGTGAAACGCCTTTCGATGATGCTTCGACGATTGACGTGCCATTGCTTTGGCAAGATGATTCCAAGGATTTTGTACTTGATACATACGGTGATGAATCCTTACCAGCTCAACAACGTGTTTTGGCTTGGCAAACCATTGGTTTATCCAACAACACGTATTCGACTTCCGATCCGTTACTTTTTGAATTGGAAGCCGGAGAAAACACGATTGTGATTGACAATATTATGGATGGAGACTTGTTGGTTGGGGATATGACCATTGTCGCCCCTGTTGCCGTACCGAGCTACGCGGCCTACATCTCCAATTATGACGGGGTCGCTTCCCCTGAAACCACGATGACCATCAATGCGACGGAATATTCCTCCAAGAATTCATCGTATGTCCGCCTCTATGCATTTCAATCTCCTTCGGTATCGCCTTATGATGCTGTGGACAAGAAACTCAACGTCATCAATGGAGATGCTTGGGACAAGGCAGGACAAGAAGTGACTTTTACCATCGACGTCGCGGAAACAGGACTTTATCATTTAAATCTTCATTATTTGAATGACAAAGACGAGTTTTCGGTG
>JAQVKB010000099.1 GCA_028694875.1 Candidatus Izemoplasmatales bacterium | reverse complement strand
TCCGTAAAAGTGGCAGCGATAGGCCCAACAAGAAAGATGGAAAGCGACCACATTCCAACATACGTACCAACAACACTTGCTTTACCAGTCAAATCAAGCAAAGAGAGCGAAATTCCAAACCCGTAAATTCTGGAGCCTACTCCAGATACTAAATTTCCAAAGAATAATAGAATAAAATTACGATCCTTGGTATAGGCCAGTTTTTTCATAATGTAAACCCCCATATTGATGTTGCGCATACATATTAACATATGAAATTAATATATTCAATATCTATTTTAATATTTTTAATATATTTTGAAATTTCTATTTAAAATATGAAAAAGGCTCGTAAATTAACGAGCCTTTTGAAATACAATGATTCTTTTTTCATCACAGTAGAGAATCGATAATTGATACTTCTCCGCCAACATCTCAAATGTTTTCTTAGTAAAGAAACGGATATGAGATAAATCACGAATATACCACCAGGCAAAAAATGAATCATGATTTTTGGGATGAAACAACGTCATCACCGCGAGGATTCCGCCTGGCTTAAGAAGCGTGCTCCATTCTCGAAACAAAGCGTCGGGATCCTCGATGTGTTCGATTACTTCGGTGGACGTAATCACATCAAATTTTTGAGTAAGGTATTTCGTTTGCGGAAAGAAATATTTGTCGTACTTCGTGACTTGATAATGATACTTGCTTTCTAGAATCTTCGATAGCACTGGAGTAGCACCACAACCGTATTCGAGAAGCCGAGATGGTTTGGAATAAGGAAGGACTCCCCGTTCCACAAAGTCTTCCAAATATGCCACATAATCCTTTTGTTCAAACGAATTGTGATGTCGGAGGTAGACTTTCTTTTCTTCAACGGGACTGAGGTAATATTGCGATTCCTTCACATACGTATCGCAATCGGGGCAATGCCAAAATTGTTCTTCTGTTTTGGGGTTGATAAGGGGAGCGCACTCATTTGCGCAAATGACACACTTCACGGAATCATCCTTTCAAACAAAATGGTTGCGGAAGGCAACCATTTTATATATTTTTGATCAACTACTTTGTCTCTGGCTCTACTTTCGCTTCTTGAGCAGGAACTTCTTCTTTGATATTGCCTAAGTATTTCGGAAGTTCCATTCCCGCCATGTTAAAGAGTTCATTCATCGGAGGGATGGATTTCATTAACGAAGAAAGAAAGTTTGCCGTAGAGGTGGAACCATCTTTCGAATTGCCATTGTCCCAAACCGTCACTTTATCAATCTTCAGGTTCTTAATGGCTTCTACTTGAATTTGAACCAAGGTTTCCAACTTATCCGCAATCAACATCTTGATGGCAGCGTCTGGTTGTCCACCTGCTGATTTCACCATTTCCATAAACCCAGCTGCTTGTTTTGTCAAGATTTCCAAATTACCGCGCGCTTCAGCATCCATCTTCAAGAAGATTGCATCCGCCTCACCTTTGGCTTTGACACGCGCTTGTTCGGCAGAGGCCTCGGCTTCGATCACCAATTTTTGCTTGGCGACTTGTGCCGCAACCACGACATCCGCTTCCAAAGTCGCTTTCTGACGGCTTGCACGAGCAAGTTCGGCGCTTTGTTCTGCCACATACGCATCTTCAAGCGCTTTTGCCGCCGCGACTTTTTCCGCGACAGTTGCACGACGTAGGGATTCCGCCTGAATCTCGCGACGTGAAGCATCCGTTTGAGAAATTTTACCTAAGTTTTCGTTTTCACCAGCAACTGCGAGTTGGTTGGCTGTCGCGACTTGAATCCGTTGGTCACGGATCGCGTTGGCTTCACCAATCGAACCGTCCCTGTTCTTTTCCGCAACAGTCTTTTTGGCATCATTGATGGCCTTTGCGGCCGCTTCTTTACCAAGCGCTTCAATATAACCGGACTCATCGTTGATATCGGTGACGTTCACGTTGATCAAACGCAACCCAATCTTTTTGAGTTCGGTCTCCACGTTGTACGTAATTGCTTCGAGGAATTTGTCGCGGTCGGTATTGATTTCTTCAATATCCATCGTGGCAATGACAAGACGGAGTTGTCCAAAAATGATATCTTTCGCGAGTTCTTGGATTTCGTTGAGTTGCAATCCAAGCAAACGCTCTGCCGCGTTTTGCATGACACCAGTTTCGGTTGAGATACCGACGGTAAATCGGGAAGGTACATCAATCCGGATGTTTTGTCTGGAAAGCGCATTGGTGAGATCAACACTGATGGAAATCGGTGTCAAATCAAGAAATTGGTAGGCTTGAATGACAGGCCAAATAAAACGGGCGCCACCGTGGATGCAATCGGCACTTTTGCTGGAGCCATCCGTATTCTTCTTCAAGTTACCGTAAATGACCATGATCTTGTCGGATGGACATTTTTTGTAACGAGAGACGAAGAGCATTAATAGAAGGAATCCAATGATGACGACGGCGGTGACCAAACCGAACACGGTTTGTGCATCTAAAAACAATGGGTGCATATACAATCTCCTTTTCTATTAAAAGGCATCTCGATGCCTATTTGATTATTCTGATTTTTGACGTGTGACAAGCAATATTTCTGGTCCTTCCATCCCCAACACTTTGATGGGTGAACCCACCGGGATGTCTTCTTTGTCTTTGGTCATGGCATCGACTTCGACGTAGCGTTCTTGTACCACTACATTCACTTTCCCACGACCAGACATTTCTTTCGGAACACGAAGATAAACAGTTCCTACTTTTCCAAGCGCATTCTCATAACGAATGTTTCCTTGGTATTCGAGTCGCATCATTTGTTTGATGGCAAATGCCAATAACCACATCGCAACCAAACCTGCAAGAGCTCCGAATAAAATCGCCCAATAGACTTGTGTCGACTGGCTCAATAATAAAGTAACCCAACCACCTACGCTGAAAAAAGCGAGTACACCACGCAACGTGATGAGACGCAATCCAGAAAAAGCGGAAATGGGATCATCATTGAAAACATCGTCATGAAGACCACTCACATCCTCTGCGACCGAACCGCTATGCGAAAAATCAATATGACCGTCGCCAACCCCAGCGTCTCCGTCAAAATTGTCTCCATGCACACCCAACAACATGAGCACCAAGAAGACAACCATAATCGCCGTTGCGGCGACTGCGATAATAAAGACGGACTGCTGAAAATTCGTGTAGGTTTCCCACCACAAAAACATATGCATCCCTCCTCAGGTTTGTACGAAATCATTATATCAAATCGCGGAGATAAATACAATCATTTTTTGGGGCGGTTCATTATAGAAAAAAGGAGGGGTTTCCTCCTCATTCGCACGTCTCCAATTCATTTTCAAGATGACAAAGCAATCGCTCCAACACATCCAATCGATCCAACCCTTTTCCAGTTTGAAGGAGAATCGAAGTGGCTGTAGTGGTTTCAAAATATTGCTGGTTAACGTTTAGTCCAATCCCCAAAACCACAGAGGTACGAACTCCTAACGTATACTTGGTTTCAATCAATAACCCCGCAATCTTATATTCATCCGCATAGATATCATTCGGATTCTTAAACCATGAAGAAACCCCATAATCGGCCAAAGTCTGACGAATAGCACGGACCGTGATTTCACTCAAGCAAAGCGGGTCCAATTGATTTTTAAACAAGATGGAACAGAGCAGATTCATTCCTGGTTGCGATTCCCAAGTCCGTTCAAATTGCCCTCGACCTTGTGTTTGATACGAGGCAACCACTACAGTTCCATCGTCGTAGGCATCGAGATTACTTTTGATGTAATCATTGGTACTATCCAAACTCTCAAACGATAGGATGGTAGTGAATCGATGACGTTCACTCGGCAAGGACGAAAGAGAACTCGGCTTCACAGGCGACATCTTCTCCGACATAGGCAACTCCTTTACCAACGCCGAATCGGGCTTTGAATTTCGAGATTTCGACTTCCATCCGAAGCGTATCTCCAGGTAATACTTTTCGACGAAATTTGGCACTTTTCATCCCAGCAAAATACACCAGGCGACCACGAAACTCTTCCTTGGCGAGTAAAGTCACCGCACCCACTTGAGCGATAGCTTCAATCATCAAGACACCAGGCATCACTTTTTCTTGTGGAAAATGCCCTTCAAAGAACGCCTCCTCAGGATGAACGTATTTCTCTCCTACTGCACTATGGCCAGGCGTAATTGAGGTAATTTGATCGACAAACAAAAACGGATCGCGATGGGGGATAATCTCCATGATTTGATTGCGGTCGAGAATCATTGTTCTTCCTCCCATTTTTTAAAGATGATGGACGCATTTTGTCCGCCAAATCCGAGTCCATTGGACATTCCATAATGAATGACTCGTTTTTTGGCAACTAGCGGTGTATAATCCAAATCACATTCTGGATCGGGTTCGAAAAGATTGATCGTAGGCGGTACGATGTCATCGCGAATCGCTAATAAAGTGATGATGGCTTCAATGCCACCAACGGCGCCCAAGGAATGTGCATGCATTGACTTCGTGGCGCCAATGCTTATTTTCTTGGCGTGTTCACCAAACACATTTTTGATTCCTACGGTTTCAAACTTATCATTTAACAAGGTCGAAGTACCGTGAGGGTTGATGTAATCGATCCATGTAGGATGGACATTCCCATCTTCTAGGGCATTTTGCATACACTTCGTGATGCCATAAGCAGTTTCATCGGGTTGGGTAATATGATAGGCGTCGCATGTCGACGAATATCCGACGATTTCGCCGTAGATGTTTGCCCCTCGCTTTTTGGCATGTTCGAGTTCTTCCAAGATGATTACTCCAGCGCCTTCCCCCATCACAAAGCCACTTCGGCGACGATCGAAAGGGATCGATGCCGTATTCGGATCATTGGAAGCGTTGAGTGCCTTCATTGCCGCAAATCCTCCCACGCCTAGTGCGTTGATAGGAGCTTCCGATCCTCCTGCAAAAGCAATTTCGATGTATCCGTCTCGGATGTATCGAAAGGCTTCTCCGATCGAATTGGTGGCGGTGGAACAAGCAGTAACAACGGGCAATGCGGGTCCCTTTGCTTGATATTTCATCGCGATATGTCCACCAACCAAATTGATGATCGCGTTGGGAATAAAGAAAGGACTAATTCGATCAGGTCCTTTTTCATGCAATTTTTTGGCTTCTTCATTGATGGTCCATAAGCCACCAATACCGCTCGAAACGAAGGTTCCGAAACGGTCATG
>JAQVKB010000098.1 GCA_028694875.1 Candidatus Izemoplasmatales bacterium | reverse complement strand
GAGTCTCGATTCTTCATCCAGCATGCCATCCGTCATCAAATAACAAACGGATGGCGCATGGCTGCGACCCACTCGGCCTCGAATCTGGTGCAATTGAGAAAGTCCAAAACGAGACGCATTGAAAATAATCATGACCGTCGCATTGGGGACATTCACGCCGACCTCGACCACGGTAGTCGAAACCAACACATCGATCTTCGCTCGCTGGAAATCTTCCAGAACGGAAGTCTTTTGGTTGTTCTTCATTTTTCCATGGAGTTCACCAACGCGAACCGTTGGTGGCAATTTGGACGTGACTAATTCCAAGGCTTCTTTGGTGGAAATCGAGGAACTGGACTGACTTTCTTCAATCAAGGGCGTTATGACATACCCTTGATGTCCCTGCCGTATTTCCTGCTTGAATCGTTCCCATACATCATCCATCGATTCGAAGGATCGAATCTCGGTTTGGATTTTTTTTCTTCCTTCGGGCATTGTCCGAATCGAAGACAAATCCATATCCGAAAACATCGTGATGGCGAGGGTTCTTGGGATGGGTGTTGCACTCATAAAAAGGACATCCGGTGCGTAGCCCTTTTTCCGTAACATCCCACGTTGTTCCACACCGAATCGATGTTGCTCATCGATGATGACAAAACCCAATTGGTGGAACGAAACATCTTCTTGAATCAAGGAATGCGTTCCTACCAAGATATCGATATGTCCTTTTTGAAGATCCCTCAGAATCTCAAAACGTTCTTTGGAAGAAACAGAGGAAGACAAATATCGTACCCGAATTTGTCGGCCTTCAAACACTTTTTGGAACGATTGATATTGCTGAAACGCCAACACTTCTGTAGGCGCCATAAAAGCAACTTGTTCATGCGCGGTGACGACCGCATACGCCGCAATCATGGCACAAATGGTTTTCCCTGAACCTGTATCTCCTTGAAGAAGACGATTCATTTGGCGCTCTTTTTTTAAGTCGCGGAAAATCTCATTGGTGACTTCCTTTTGATCTTGTGTAAGTTCAAATGGAAGCGAAGCAATCAAGTCTTTCACAAGATGAATATCGTACTCTTTTTTGCGTACTCGAATTGATTCTTTCTGTGATTTCACCCAAGCAAGTCGCGTGAAAAATGAGAGCAATTCTTCGTATTTGATGCGATCGACCACACCGTCCAGTTCTTCTTGAGAGGACGGTTGATGAACTCCCCGGAAAAAATCTTTCGCGGGAGGAAGATGATGTTTGGATGCAAGATTCAAAGGAATCGTTTCAGGAATCACCAGTTGCGGTGTAAGGACAGAAGCAATCCATTTGGATATCGACTTATCTGAAATCCCATCAATGCCATAACGAGGAATCATGCCCTCTTGAAAATGGATTCGTTTGTTGAGGTCGCTGACCACCATTTTATCTTGACTCTGGAATTTTCCTGTAAGGACCCAATCTTCGCCAACAATCATGGCTTTCATCAAAAATTCGCGATTGAAAATGGTGACAGTGATAGGGTGCCCTTCGATGTCAAACAAACAAGTCATTTTCGTGAGTCGACGGCGAATATAAGCCAGCGAAGGTTTCGAGAGCAGGGTTCCTAGTAATGTGATGTCCTCAGACATTCGAACGTTTTCAAACTTCGAAATATGATGGATATCATATCGTATGGGAAAGGTGTGAATCAAATCCGTGGACGAAAAAATCCCTCGGGCAGAGAGCTTCTCGAGGGAGGAAGGACCGATACCTTTGATTTCTTTGAGATCGATCATGAGGATCACCCAACTTTAGGATATACAAAAAAAGGGTATTTTTCAATACCCTTATTCGACAGAAATAATATAGGAATAAATATCTTGTCCGCCGTGAATGACTTCCACTTCGACACTATAGTCCGATTCAATCATATCGGTGATTTCTTGGACTTCGTCTTCGTTCACATCTTTGCCAACCATCAGTGTCACGATTTCAGACACTTTATCCAGCATCGACTTGAGAAGATTCTTGGTTGCTTCCAAACGCGATGGCGTCGAAACTTTAATGACACCATCATAGATTCCCATGAAGTCGTCTTTGTTAATCACTGTACCGTTGTTGACACTTTGACGAATCGCGTAGGTAACTTCTCCGGTTTTGACGCGCTTGATATGGGCGGTCATGTCCTCAAGATTGGTTTCGACATCTTGGGTCGCATCAAACATCGTGAGTGCGGCATATCCCTGCGCAATCGTTTTGGCAGGAAGGACATATACCGCTTTGTCTTCGATGAGTTTTGCCGCATGTTCGGCAGAAAGCAAGACGTTTTTATTGTTCGGAATCAAAATGATGTGATCCGCGTTGATGGCTTCGCAAGCATTAACGAAGTCTTCAATCGAAGGATTCATCGTTTGACCGCCTTCTACGATATAGTCACAGCCCATTTCCACGAAGGTTTCTTTCAACCCATCGCCATTGACAACCGCGACCAACGCGTATTTTTTCTTAATCTTCGGCGCTGTACCATAAGTATGGTCATGTCCACATTGACACGCTTCTTCTTCGTCTGTTTGATGAATCAATACTTCGGTATGTTGAAGCGTCATGTTTTCGATTTTGATGTTGATGAAATATCCCCAATGTTGCGCAAGATTCAACGCATCGCCAGGAGTCTTTGTATGTACGTGGACTTTCAAGATGTTTTCATCTTGCACAACCACCAACGAATCTCCGAGTGCGGAGATCATTTCCGTAAAGTCTCTTTGATTGAACTCATCCATCTTTTCGATTTGCATGATGAATTCGGTGCAATACCCAAAGTCAATATCACCTTGGAAAGAGCCCATGTTCATGGCGGGATGCATCGAAGGAGCGGAACTGACTTCTTCTTTCGCCGCTTGATAGATTTTCCCGTTTAAAGCATCGGACATTCCTTTGATGACTTCATTGAATCCAGCGGCGCCGGAATCGATGACGCCAACCTCTTTGAGGATTGGCAACAAATCTGGTGTTCTTTCTAAGGATGCTTCAAGTTCTTCAATGTATTGGACAAAAAATTCTTCATAATCGGAAACAACCGTCGAGACTTCCAACGCACGGTCCGCGCCTTCTCTGGCGACCGTCAGCATGGTTCCTTCCACAGGGTTGATCACGGCCGAATAAGCTTGTTCGACGCCTTTACGAAGTGCATGCGAGAAGGCTGTCATATCGACTTCTTCCATGCCTTTGAGTCCATTGGCCAAACCACTGAAAAGTTGAGAAAGGATGACGCCAGAGTTCCCTCTTGCGCCCATTAACATGCCTCTGGCAAGCGCTTTGGCGACATCGCCAATCGCTTTGTCTTGCATTTGAGCAATTGCTTTTGCGCCCGCGGACATCGTCGCGGACATATTGGATCCTGTGTCACCATCGGGAACGGGAAAGACGTTCAGTTGGTTGATGCGGTCCATGTTATTCTTTAGTTTCACACTGCCATTCGTGACGAGTTGTTTGAATAACTGGCCATCCATCATGCGTGTACTCATAGGGTCCTCCTAAAAAAAAGGTCAATAATATATGATTATCGAGAGTTTGTGTTTTGAATGTTGAAATTTTCCCAAAAAAGCAATAGTATTGTAACATATCCCCTATTGAATTGCAATAATTTTGGCTGTTCCTTACAAGATGTCCGCAACTCTCAAAAAAAGAAGTAAGTTTTCCTTGCAATTCTCAACGTCTATTGGTACAATATTATATGCTGAAATCTTTACAGAAACGGAGTGATATCATGCCTAGAGTATGTGCAGTAACCGGAAAAAAATTCATGTCCGGCAACCAACGTTCGCATTCCATGCACGCAACCAGAAAGTTGTGGAAAGCCAACCTTCAAAAGGTTCGTATCGTTGACGAAAATGGTCAAGTCAAACGCGTCTACGTTTCTGCGAGAGCTTTGAAGAGCGGAAAAGTCACCCGCGCTTAATTCCAACAACCAAAAAAAAGGTCTTCTGCGGAAGACCTTTTTTGTTTGTTTTTTTTATGATAAAGTATTCGGTGCTACCGCCGCAATGACATCCAAAACTTGGCTCGCAGGAATTGAAAAGCCCATACCCTCGATATCGGTTGACGCAAATTTGGAGACATTGATGCCAACGATTTCTCCTTCTAGATTATAGAGAGGACCACCGGAGTTTCCAGAGTTGATCGAGGCGTCATGTTGGATGTATTGGACCACACCGTCGCCATCGACATCGCGGTGAATCCCAGACACGATGCCAAGTGTCATCGAACCATAAAACATATATCCTTGAGGGTTCCCTGCCGCAATCACCATCGTTCCAGGTGTCAGGGCATCGGAATCCCCAAAGTTCGACACGGTGAAACTACGGGAAAGTCCAGAAGCACTAAACTTCAGCACGGCGATATCAATATTCGCATCTACTCCAAGCAAGGTACCTGTGACATAAGACTCATCGGAGAAAACAATCCGGTAATTATCGCCACCATCGACGACGTGGTTGTTGGTGACCAAATAATATTCTTGGTTGGCGCTGTCATAGTAATAAATGACGCCGGTTCCAAGGCTCACGCCTGTGGTTCCTTGATAGGTGGATACACCCACAACAGACGTGTTGACAATCTCGGTAATCGCATAAATTTTTGATTGAAGGGCCGCGACATAGACCGAAATGTCGGTCTCATCAAAGACAGTCGTAAGGTTGGCAAGGACCGTATCATAGATTTCTTGATACATTTCTTCGGTAATCATTTGAGACACCTGGTCATACACATCGGCGTACACATCCGCATAGACATCCGCATAGATTTGATCGAGCAAATCTTGATAGTCCGAGTAGACATAGACATTGCCATCCACAGTGGTCGTTGTTTCAGGAGTTGTCGTGACGGGAGATATCGTTGTTGTGATCGTCGTAGTTGTTTCTGCGGCGACATTCGCACAAGCCATGAGACTGAAGGCGAGAAGCCCACTTAGCAAGATGATTCGTATTTTTTTCATGTTAGGCCTCCGGTTTCGGTTTCAATTCAATGTTCGTAAACGTCAGTGTGACGCCATTGCGAATAAGGACAAGATCAATTAAATCCCCGACGCGATATTTCGAGAAGTTCTCGACAAAATCCGCGGTGTTGGTAATCGTAATATCGCCAATTTGAGTCACGATGTCACCGGCTTGGACATAGCCATCAAAGCTTGCGCCAGCAGTCACGCCTTCGACGTAGAAACCAGCGGTAATCCCAGCAGGAATCGTAATGCCATAGTAGGCAAAGTA
>JAQVKB010000097.1 GCA_028694875.1 Candidatus Izemoplasmatales bacterium | reverse complement strand
GATGAAAATGATGAAGATTATCAAAGGCACCAATCATCAATCCGTTGGTCAAAATGACGCGTGGGCTTGTTTTGTGCGAAGTAAAGATTCCAAGGGGATGTCCACTCATGACAACCAAGGTTTGGTCCTGTTCGAGGATTTCTAAATATCTCTTTACGAGATGATATTGCATCCAATTTTGAAAAACACTTCCAGTTTCACCATAAGTGACTAACTCATACGGATAGAGCGCAATTTCAAAATCCAGGTTGTTTTCAATCATGACTTGGAATGCTTTTCCTTCAAGGCACTTTCCTTGATATTCGTCAATACAATGGCCAAAAATTCGTCCTTCTGGACGAAAACGGTAACCGTAAATTTTTCCTCTCGTGAGGAGTTCTTCGAGGAACTCGTCTTCGAGTTCTTCTTGCCACTCTTCCGGAATATACCGCATGGCATTTTTCATCGCCAATAAAATGTCTTCTTCCGTCAAATCCGCTTCTCGTTTGGGAGCCCGACGAATAGAGGGAAGGAATTCTTTCGGATTCGGAAGTTGGCCGAAGATTTCACGCAAACTGATATTTTGATTCACTTGAGCACCTCCTTGGGGGATAGTTCTCCAGAAATCAAGAGATTCTCAATGCGTTGAATATGTACATACATCGTATCATCCTTCTCGATAAAAGGAACGGATTGACGAATGACATCATACATGGGTTTGGTTTTCGGCGCCATTTTGCGCGCATCTCGAAAATCAATGGCCTGTGCGGAAGCAAAATACTCCATCGCAATCACTCTTCGTGTGTTTTCAAGAATTGTTTTTGCTTTTCTTGCGGAAATCGATCCCATGGAAACATGGTCTTCTTGATTGGCCGAAGACGGAATCGAGTCCACGCTTGCTGGATGTGATAGAACTTTGTTTTCACTCACCAACGACGCGGCGCTATATTGGACAATCATGAATCCTGAATTGAGTCCGGGTTTGGCCACCAAAAATGGTGGAAGACCATTCGATAAGTTGGCGTTGACCATTCGTTCGATTCGACGTTCGGAAATATTCGCAAGTTCGGAAAGTGCGATTCCTAAATAATCAAACGCAAACGCCAAAGGTTCTCCGTGGAAATTCCCAGCACTGATGGCACTGCCATCTTCAAAGACAAGGGGGTTGTCCGTCACGGCATTCATTTCCGTTTCGACGACTTTTCGGACAAATCCTATCGTATCTGCAATCGCTCCACCAACTTGTGGAGCACAACGCAAGGAATACGCGTCCTGAACACGCAATTCATTTTGTCTCGTCACAAGTTGACTATTTTCTAGCATCTTCGAAGCCGAGATGGCATAGGCGATTTGTCCTTTATGTCCTCGCAAGCGATGGATGCGTTCATCAAACGCATCCACAATGCCTCGCAAGGCTTCCATCGTCATGGCATACGCTCCAATGGCTTGATAATGAAGATTGCACGCATCATAAAGAACATGCGCTCCTACGGAGGTCATCGCTTGAGTTCCATTGATTAAGCAAAGTCCTTCTTTCGCACGAAGCCCATCTAAAGGTAGAATACCAGCTCGTTTCAATCCTTCTTTGGCAGGCATGCGCTTGCCTTTGTAATAAACCTCTCCCAAGCCGATTAAAGGCAAACTCATATGCGAGAGCGGTGCGAGATCTCCGCTTGCACCAAGGCTTCCTTGTTCAAACACAACAGGCGTCACACGCTTGTTGAGTAATTCCATCAATTTCATGATGGTTTCCATGCGAATACCACTGTACCCTTTGATGAGTGCGTTAATTCGTAACGCCATCATCCCGCGAACGATATCTTCGGAGTAAGGATTTCCAACACCACAAGCATGGCTCATCAACAAGTTCTTCTGAAGTTGCGAAACTTCACCGTTTTCAATCGGCGTGTCTGCAAGTTTCCCGAAACCTGTATTGATGCCATAGACTGGCGCACCTATTTCGACGATTTCTTCGATTCGAGAACGGGCATTTTGGATTTGCTCTAGGCTCTCTGGAGCGACCTTTACTTTTTCCCATCCGCGAGAAATTCGAACTAATTTTTCGATGTTTAAATTTCTTCCATCTAGCACGATCATCGTCATCACCATACCTTTTCTACATCATATCACAACCCCGTAGAAAAAAGATAGATGAAAACCGAAAAAAACCGCTATTTTTAGCGCTTTATCAAAGTAAAACAAAGAAGTGAGAAACCATCAAAAGACCCATAAATTTCGATTGCGAATGCGCTTGTTTCGTGTTACAATGAAACTACCCGAGGAGGTATTTCATGAATCCTTCAAAACGCGTTCAAGCGATGCAAGCATCGCCCATTCGAAAACTGATTCCTTTGTCACTCGCTGCGAAAAAACGCGGCATCCATGTGTACCATCTAAACATTGGTCAACCGGATATTCCAACGCCGAAAGAATTCTTTGAGGCCATTCGTGATTTTGGTGGAAAAGTCTTAAAATATCAACTCTCTGGTGGCGACCCCGATTTGATTCACGCTATCAAAACGTATTTTGAAAGAGAGAACATCTTTTTCGATGAAGAAGACATCATTATTACCAATGGTGGATCCGAAGCTTTGAGTTTCGCGCTTCAAGCCATTTGCGATGTCGGAGAAAACGTTCTTGTCCCGGAGCCTTTTTATACCAATTACAACGGATTTACGCATCAGGTCGGCGTGTTCGTCAAACCGATTACGACCAAAGCAGAAGGAAATTTCCATCTTCCCGCCAAGGAAGAAATCGTCAAAATGATCGACAAAAACACCAAAGCGATTTTGTATTCCAATCCTGGTAATCCGACGGGTGTTGTCTATACAGAAGCGGAAATTCGTTTGTTATGTGATATCGCCAAAGAGTATGATTTGATGATCATTAGCGATGAAGTGTATCGCAAGATGACCTTTGATGGGAAAGTCTCGATTTCCTTAGGAACATTTCAGGATGTCGCTGATCGTGCCGTCATCATCGAAAGTGTTTCCAAACGTTTCTCCTCTTGTGGTGCACGCATTGGCTCGATTCAATCCAAAAACAAAGTGCTGATGAAGGAAGTCTTGAAATTAGCACAAGCGAGACTTTCTGTCTCAACGATTGATCAAGTCGGCGCCACAGCACTTTATGCCCTTGATGAAGAATATGTTCTCTCGATTCGTGATGAGTACAAAGATCGTCGCGATGCGGTTTTGGCTGGCCTTGCCAAAATCGATGGTGTCGAGTACCGGATTCCTTCTGGCGCGTTTTATTGCATCGTTACCTTACCAGTTGAGGATGCGGAAGATTTCTGTGCTTGGTTGCTTTCTGATTTTTCCTATGAAAAAGAAACCATCATGTTGGCTCCAGTTCGAGATTTCTATGTCAACAAAGAACTTGGCAAGAAACAAGTACGTATTGCGTACGTCTTAGGTGCTTCCCAAATGAGTCGCTCGATGGATCTGTTGAAGATTGCACTAGAACAGTACACTAACAAATAAAATATAGTAAAAAGCGACCTCGACGTGTATAAGTAAAGAGTTAGTAGACAGTAAAATAGCAGTTTAGTTTAAGCCCAGTTCAGAACGATACTGAATTGGGCTTTTATATTGCAGAGCAGAAGCCAATCTTGACTGATTGTAATACTTGACATAGTCTCGGATCAGCTTATGAATATCCTTCGTGTTCTTCATGTCGAAATCAATTGTAAGCTCATTCTTGATCCAGCCATTGATGGATTCCAATACAGGATTATCTGTTGGAGTACCTCTTCTCGACATGGACCTTCTTATGTTATAATGTAATCGGGCATTGAATGCTCTAGAGGTGTATATTGATCCTTGGTCCGAGTGCAGAATCGTTACCTGGTCTTTATACCCTCTTTTTTGTTTTTCTTCCTGAAATCGATTCAGCGCCATGAAATGATTAGTGACGCCGTTCCCTGATTTAGAACTTCTTAAATCATAGGCTACGATTTCATTGTTGAAGAGATCTAGATAGATATTCCAGTCATAGGTTTTCCCATGATGATGAAAGGTTGTTGTATCGGTACACACCTTCTCGAATGGTCTTGAAGATGTAAAGTCCCCATTCAAGAGATTCGGATAGATCTCATGTTCTTCGCCTGGCTTCTTGAACCAATTCTTTCTTGCTTTGGATTTGATTTTCAAGTCTTTGCAGCACTGATGACACAGCCAGTCACTAAACACCAACCCGGTTTGATTTCTGATGTTCTTGGCTATGTTTCGGTATCCATAGATGTTATGCTTATCGTAAACTTCCATGATTAAGATCCTCAAATCCTCGCGATTCCTTTCGTAGTGATTGAGATTTCCCTTTCGTTTTAGCCATTTGTAATACCCACTTTTTGACACTTGCATGTATGCACAGAGTGTTTCTTTGTTGTACTCGTCTGATAGTTCTTTGATTATTTCGAATTCTTTCTGGATTGTCTTTTTTTCTTTAGGGTCATCACCTCCTCGGTGGTGTACCCTTTTTTTAATCGGAGATTTTCAATCCTCAGTTTCATGTTTTCATATTCCAGTTCTTCCATTGGTGTCAACGTTTTTCGACCTTGATACTTTGTCAATGGGTTCCCGGGTTTCCTTTTGTTCTCGAGGGCTTCTATTCCGCCTTCTTGATACTTCTTGACCCATGTTGTGAGTTGACCGGAGTTGATTCCATTCACTCTTCCCAACTCTCTTGAGCTCGTCTCTCCCGAGAGTAATATCTTGACGTACTCAAATTTCGCTTCCTTGCTCCAATATCGATTCGTTCCGCCTTTCGGCCGTCCCATTTTTATTTCCTCCTTCGTTGATAGGTTATTAGTTTCTAACTCCATAATAATACCAATACAGGCAGGATTGAAACCCCTCAGTACAAAACAAAAAAGCTAAAAAAAGACAAATGAAAAAGATGTTAATAAACACAATGCTATTTTTGTGTCTACTAACATCTTATCACTACACTGCGAAGGTCTCTTTTTTGATTCAATGGAGTTTAGTTTTGTGTGTAGGAGTCAAACAACGCCGCATAATACACGTCATGAACATCCGTCAACATTTGATGCAACTCGGCATCCGTGAAATCGGAATAACCGCTGTCGAGGAAGTTTCCGTCTTGGAGATGATCCGTCATCACGATGTTGACCGTTCCAAGTACGTACACATCTTGAAGCAAGGTGCTAAAGTAGACATCCAACGCGGCCGTGACACTGGCGGGAAGTTCTGGAACGGTAATGCCATAAGTTTGTTCCAAATCCGCATCCGACAAGTCATAAACGGTGGAGT
>JAQVKB010000096.1 GCA_028694875.1 Candidatus Izemoplasmatales bacterium | reverse complement strand
TGGTTAACACAACCCCCATCGGCAAGGCTTTCTCAATCGAAGCTTTGCGGTCGTAGAAATCCCAAAAATCACCATCATAGAGCGCTCCTGCCGCAATCGCTTTGGCAGAATCAATGGCAGATCCCCGCCGACAGCCAAAACAAAGTCGCAGTTTTCTTTTTTCACCAAATCGATGCCTTCGTAAACGAGCGTGTCAATCGGATTGGGTTTCGCACCGCCCAAAAGCACATAAGCGATTCCTAAGTTTTCGAGTTGGCTTGTGATTCGTCCAAGAAGCCCACTACGAACAACAGAGCCACCTCCGTAGTGGATAAAGACTTTCTTCGCGCCATAAAACGCGAGCATTCTTCCGGTTTGTAATTCTGCATCCTTTCCGAACACAAATTCGGTCGGACTATAAAAAGTAAAGTTTTCCAATGTGTATCCCTCCATTTCGAGTCTATTATAACATAGACTTCTCCGAAGGACTTTGGAAATTGCGTGATGAGAAATCAACGCCCGTGATATAATGAAACAGAAAGAAGGGATACTTTGAAAGATCTTACTTGGATTCGAAATACGTTGATTGCCCATCGCGGCTTCCACTCACAGGACCAAACTGTCCCCGAAAACTCCAGAGAAGCCTTTCGGCTCGCCATTGAAAAAGGATATGGCATTGAAATGGACATCAATGTCCTTGGCGATGGAACCGTGGTCGTCTTCCATGATCCGGGGTTACAACGTCTTTGTGGCGTGGACAAGATGTTGTCCGATATCACCTTTGAGGAAGCGAAACAACTGAAAATTCTCTCTTCTCAAGAAACCATTCCTTCGCTCGATGAAATCTTACATTTGGTCGACGGAAAGGTTCCGCTATTGATTGAATTGAAACCACTCGGAGATAATGATTTGCTTTGTCGACAATTCATGGAAGTCATGAATCATTATCAAGGTGTATGGGCGATGCATTCCTTTCATCCAGGCACGGTGTATTGGTTCAAGAAACACCATCCTGAGGTGATTCGTGGTCAAGTGACAGAGTTCTTCAAAGAAGACCCGAAGATGAAGAAAATCACCAAATGGTTGATGAAAACGATGGCGCTGAATGTCTTCACAAAACCAGATTTTATCAATTACGGCATCAAAGATATGCCCAATAAATATCTCGATCGCTTGATGAAAAAGGGTATGACCATCATCGCTTACGCGGCGAGAAGCCAACAAGACTTCGACATGGTGAAATCGCATTATCATAATGCGGTGTTTGAATTTTTCGAACCCAAAAGGGCTTAATTCCACATTAAGTCCTTTTCTTTTTTGATGAACTATTGATAAAATGATTGTTTCAAGAACCATAGGGGCATATAATGAACTTAGAAAACAACAAAAACAGGGGGAAGAAAATGATGAAACGTTTTTTCATATTCTTTTGCTCGATGATGGTTACTCTCCTATTAATCTCTTGCGACTTAACGACCGTTCCAGTCAGCTCTTTAAGCGAAGATTATTGTCTACTTCATCCTACCGATAGTCTCTGTCTCACCACGACTTCGAGTGATTCGTTGGATGTGACGGAAGCACTGGTTCGACAATTATTCCTCGCCGCCATCGCTGATTACACCGACCAATCCGATGGATTTGCTTGTGAAATACACTTTTCACCAAATGAAGAAGGACTCATCGAAGATTGTGAAGAGAATCCTTCGATGTTTTCACCTGTAGGATATGTCATCAGTGAAGTGGTATCCGTAACGGAAGGCAGTGACCAACTTTCCTACACCATCACCGTTGAAACTTCGGACAACACCATCGATATTGTCTATTCGATTGAAGTGGAAGTCGTCGGTCAATCCGCTTTCTTTTCTGATTGGTCCTACGAACTCATCGACAACCCCGATTTGAACGCAGAATTAATCTTCATTTATCGGTTTCTCAACGACTTCAATAATGCTTCGATGGCAGACTCCTCATTCGCATCCAAATATTACCCCACACTTCTTGAACAGTCCAATGCGGCCACGGTTCGAAGTACGTATCTCGAAAACGGATGGTATTTGACGTACCATGCCTCCTATCCTGGCAGATATTATCTGTTTGATACCAATCGTACCGGATCTTCTACGGAAGGGGGAGGAATGAAATACATTCTTGTTCCTAGCAATGGATCGTTCTATGTCCAAGACGAAGACTATGCATTACAGCCAACCCAAGAATATAGCACCGCCGCGTTTGCGTTCGCGAATCAATACATCAACGACTCCTTGACTTCCACGGAAGTCTGTGGATTTCTGGACGACGGATATAGTTCCTGCAAATTCGATCGAGATGATGCTTTGGAAATTGGATTTTTCCAAATCACCAACGCAAACACATACTATCGATATGATGGCACCAATCTATATTGGGTTACTTCATGCATGATTCAACTCGATGATGAATCCTACATATCACTCAGTGTCCGTGCAACTGTAGGCACAGATGGTTCTCTCTATTGGGATTTAGGAAACTAATCAAGTCGAAACAAAAAGCCTTGAAAGCGAACTTTCAAGGCTTTTTTCATATTTTCAGTGTGGCATTAATCCATATCGACATCAAAATTCTCCAGCGCGGAATCTTTGCCAATGACTTTGGCATCGCCATGCTTCACAAAGAACATCGTACCAAATGCCAAGACGACAAAGAGTGTCGCATACGGGAACAAGACTTTTCTTCCCAGTTCATCCATCAAAAGACCAGAGAGAATTGGGGTGATGATTTGCGCTGCCATCGAGAACGTGTAATAGTATCCCGTGTATTTGCCTACGTTCGTACCCTTTGACAGTTCGACCACCATCGGATAGCTATTGACGTTAATCGTCGCCCAGCCGATCCCGGTTAAAGCAAAGATGAGATACATCAAACTCGCAGTTTCAGTCGTTAAGAAGTATATCGAACCAAAACAGAGCGCCAACAACGTGATACCAATCAAGATGGTCTTTCTACGTCCAATCTTGGTCGCGAGGAAGCCAATCGGAATAAACGCGATCAACGCGGCACCTTGCGCAATCAGTAACGGCGTCCCAAAATCAAGATTCAATACTTTCGGGGCATAATCTGAGAGTTTGGTCGTGACGGCATTGTATCCAATGAACCATAAGAAAACAGAAATTAAGATCAAATATAAGGATTTCTTCTTGTCTTTGGACAAATCTTCGACCGATTCGTTGAGTTCTTTGGCTTCTTCTTCCTCGGTGAGTCCCAAACGAATGTCTTCCGCTTCGCGTTCTGCGACCAATTTCGGTTCTTTTACTTTCCAAAGGAAGATGGCGAGGAGCACGAGCATTAAGACACCCACGGAATAAAACGCAGGGGCATAGTTGACATAGGAATATTTATTGAGTCCAAAGATGGTGAGGAGTGCAATCGATAAAATACCACCGAAGGTTCCCATCAAATTGATGACTGCATTGGCTTTCGAGCGTAACGGCTTAATGACAACATCAGGCATCAAAGCAACCGCAGGGCTACGGAACGTCGCCATCGAAACCAACGCGAAGAACAAGATGACGGAGAACACGATGAACGTGGAAGGATTATGCGTCGTCAATTGCCAAGCGCGCATGTTGAGATAATTGTAGTAGTAATCCTTGAGTTGATCAGTTTCGGACGAATCCAGTGTTCCATCCGCGGTTAAGATGGTGTGCATCGGAACTTGGATATCGGCAACAAACGTATCGTAGTTTTGTTGAGAAATCAAGCCGTCATTCAGAGCCGTGGTGCGCTCTACCGACATCAAATCAAAGATGGAGGACCAGTCTGTCGAATATTCAAGTAAAAGGTATTTGTTATAGAGTTTTTCGAGATTCACCAAATCTTGATCCGTAGGATCAGTTAAAAGGGCACTCGTAATCTCTGTGGCCGGTGTATAAATATCGGACTCAAAACTATCATAAGTGGATTGAGATATGCGACCATCGAGCAATGCTTGATCGCGTTCCGCTTGCATATCGGTAAGAATTGTGTTCCATTGACTTAAGGATAACATGTCCAAATAATCTTGATATAAGGACTGTAAAGTCGACATTTCAGAAGAGTTCAAAATCTCATCTTCATCAATGATTGCTCTCATTGGAACAGAGATGTTCACTTGAAAATCATTGTATTCGATGGTGTTGATTTCTTGACTCAACAAGGCCGCTTCTCGCTCATCAATCATATGATGAAAAATTGTCGCCCAATCGGAATGAGATAAAAAGCCATCCTGAATGGATTGATAATCTTCTACAACCGACGTTTCGGTTTCAATTCGCACCGTCTGAACATGATCCGTAAAGGAAAGTCCAACAAATGCAATCGCCGCAGCAATGGTTCCAAAGATGATGTACGGCGTTCTTCTTCCGCGTTTGGCATTGGTTTTATCGGAAAGAGAACCAAAGAGTGGCAAAAGGAAAATCGCCAACACGTTGTCCATTGCCATCACAACACCGGACCACGTTTGATTCAAACCAAATTTGTCGATCAGAATCTTGGTAATGATGGAGTCATAGGTCTGCCAAAAGAGTGAGATCAGAAAAAAAGCGAGACCGACGAAAAAAACTTTCTTGTAATTCAG
The DNA here is from genome assembly GCA_028694875.1 of Candidatus Izemoplasmatales bacterium. Classification (GTDB taxonomy): domain Bacteria; phylum Bacillota_I; class Bacilli_A; order Izemoplasmatales; family Hujiaoplasmataceae; genus JAHIVB01. Next base: position 684 of record JAQVKB010000096.1, on the reverse strand, counting down.
TTTCATATTCACCTCGTATGGAATTGTGACATCACAATCTTCATTATATCATCAAAAACACTTCTGAAAAGAAGGGTTTTGGAAGTTCAGAAAAAAAAGTGTCCCGAAGGACACTTTTTACGCATTATGGACTTTTCCAGCCAAATACCGGAGTGCCAACTCATTGTATTTGTTGGCAGTAAACTTGAGCGTCGTGTTTTCCTCTGCGCCGGATTTCACGCGTAAATACAAGGTTCGCGTGGAGTGAAACATCAACATTAACGCAATGATCCAACCAACGCCAAAGATCGCATAATCCGTATAGAACGCTTGATATGGATACGCAGGAATCACGAGAACATGAAAATAATACAAATAGACCAAGTACGCTACTCCGACGAACAACAAGAGACCTAATAGCCTCAACATCGTCGGCAACTTCAACGTTTCTTCGTAGTATTCAATGCGATGAATGCTTTTCAGTTCAATCTCGTTCATCAACTTTCGGCTGACTTTTTTCTCGCGACTCGTCACGATTCCCTTCGTAAAGAAGATTAGACGTCGTGTCGTCAGCATAATCTGCGCCGAATAGCCAATCGCGTTCATTTTCATGAAATGCTTGACCACTTTTTCCGAAGAACCTAAAGTGATGTTTTTCGTGATATTATCTTTCACAAGTCCAACCTCCTTTCTTTCACTTTATTA
>JAQVKB010000095.1 GCA_028694875.1 Candidatus Izemoplasmatales bacterium | reverse complement strand
AACTCCGCATCCGCAGAACGAACGCTTCGTGTGCTTGAAGCGTTACTGACAGAATTTTATATCGTCAATGGCGATTTCGAGGATCCGCTTGAGGAACCTTGGGGCCATTGGGCTGGAGAAGGCGGCGCGAGTTCAGTAGAGATCGTCGAAGGTGTGTTACAGTATCATGTCACCGCCGTTGGCAACTTGACGTATTCGAACCAATTCTCCCAAGTCGATCGTTTGGTCGAAACCGGCAAAATTTATCAATTGTCGTTCAAAGCCAAAGCGGATGACGTTCGTCCGATGATCGTTCAATTGGAAAGAAGAACGGATTATACGAGATATTGGACAACCACAGTCGATCTTACCACCGATTGGGTTACCTATACCTTCGCGTTCGAAGTCACATTACCTACGACAGATGCTGGAAAGCTTGGATTCTTCCTCGGTAACATCGGTACGACTTCAGTCGCGACGACGGTGTATCTCGATGACATCGTCATTACTGAATTGGAAGAACTCCCTGGCGATCACACTGCTCCTGTGATGACAGGTTTGACACCATATGTGGTCGAAGTCGGTATTCCTTTTGATCCGTTGGCTGGTGTGAGCGTACAAGATGATTATGATACGACACTCACCGTGAATGACATTGAAGTCACGGGCACGCTCGATATCAATACTGTTGGAGAATACACCCTCACTTATACTGTGGAAGATGAATCTGGAAACATTGCGACGGCAACACGGACCATTACGGTTTCGACTACGCCTCCGGCTTCCGTATTCGTCGTACCAAATCCAGATTTCTCGACCGATCAAGCGTCTTCCTCAAGCGATGGATGGCTTTGGAAAACCGGTGGCGATAACACCGCACAATTCAATGCCGAAATTACCGGTGGACAAGCTGTTATTCAAGTTAGCGTTCTTGGAAATGTCTCCTATGGCGTCCAATTCTATCTGTTGAACAGAAGCATTGAACAAGGCAGAACTTACCGCATCTCCTTTGATGCGAAAGTTGATAATCCAACGCCAATCCAAGTCGTCTTTGAAAATGCGTCTTATGTCCGTCAATTCGATCATACTTTTGATTTGACGACCACCATGACGACATACACGTTTGAATACTTCCATGCGAATGCGAGCATGAACAACGGCAAGTTTGGATTCTTCCTCGGTCTTGTCAATTCAGCAAGCGTTCCAACCACATTCTATATCGACAACATCGTGATTGAAGCGATTCCGACGATTATTGACACCGAAGCTCCTGAAATTACCGGTGCGGATGACATTACTATCGAAGTCGGTACGACATTTGACGCGCTATACGGTATTGATGTGACGGATGATCGTGATCTGACACTCCGTGTTACCGATATCACCATCGATGGTCTTGATACCCTTGACACTGCCGTTGTTGGCGAATATACGTTAACCTACACGATTACGGATGCGTCTGGAAACAGCGTTACCGTAACTCGTATTGTCACCGTTCAAGAAGGCATCGCTCCATCCACATGGGTCGTCGTCAATGGCGATTTCTCGAAGGATCAATACGTTCCTGTGACCGATGACGGTTGGTATTGGAAGACATCCACTGGCGGCGCTTTTACTGCGAAGATCGTCAATGGTGTTGCCGAAATCAACGTCACCAACCCAGGGCTCGTTCCTCATGGGGTCCAGTTCTATCAAACGAACCGTGTCACCGTGACCGATACCTATTACGTGATTACGTTCAAAGCCAAAGCGGACATGCCTCGTCCTATCAAAGTCATTCTTGAAAACGGCTCTACCTATGCTCGTTTGATGGATTACGATGTGATGTTAACGACCGAATGGCAAACTTATACCATCGAATTCCATTATGCAATCGATGGCATTACCAACGCGAAATTTGGCTTCTTCTTGGGTGCGGTTCTTGGCACAAGTGTCCCCACGACAATTTATCTGGATGACGTGAACATCGTCACAGCAGAATCGATTACGGATACCCAAAGCCCAACCCTCGTTGGCGTTCAAGATGAAACGGTTCTTCAAGGCTCGACTTTTGATCCGATGCTCGGTGTCAAAGTTTGGGACTTCCAAGATAAAGTATTATCGACGACCGATGTGACTGTGACTGGCACTGTAGATACCGCGACAGTCGGAGATTACCTTTTAACTTATTCCTTAACGGATGCTTCTGGAAATACAGCATCTTATACTAGAACGATTTCTGTTGTCGCTGCAATGCCGTTTGATTCCAGTTTCACTCTCGTGAATGGCAACATGGACATTGACCAACCTGAATCGCTTACGACCAATGGTTGGTATTGGAAGACCAGTGGAACCGGTGCCTTTACCGCGGCAATCTCGGGTGGCGTCGCGGCCATCAACGTGACGGCTTTAGGTACAGCGACGTATGGCGTTCAATTCTTCCAACAAGATCGTATTCTTGAAGAAGGAGCGATTTACAAGATTTCCTTCAAAGCGAAGGCGGACATTGCTCGTCCGATCCAAATGGCCATCGAAGGTAGTGCATCCTCGACGACAAGACTTTACGACACCATCTTTGATTTGACCACCGAATGGGCCACTTATGAAACCACTGTGACTTTCTCGAATGTATTTGGATTCACAAACGGCAAATTTGCTTTCTTCCTCGGACTGGTTGGTACGACTTCTGTTCCTACGACCATCTATTTTGATGATGTCGTCATCGAACAAATCGGCGTCGCCACAGACACTTCTGATCCGATTCTTGTAGGCATCACGGATGCGGATATCCTTGTTGGAGACACGTTTGATGTTCTGGCGGGTGTTTCTGTATTCGATATTTATGACAAATCTCTTGGCATCACGAATATCGTGGTTACCGGCGATCAAGTCTCGAATACCGAAGGTGTTTATTCCTTCGATTCGTCCGTCGCTGGAACCTATACTGTCACATACACCTTAACGGAGCAATCTGGAAATGAAACGGTTGTGACGAGAACTGTTGTGGTTCGCGACACACCAGAAACCAGTGTTTTCGTGATTCCGAATGGCGATTTCTCTGTAGATCAACTCGAAAGCGATTTGGCGGGATGGTCTTGGAAGACTTCGACCGGAGGTGCCTTCACGCTCGCCATTCAAAATGGTCAAGTCGAAGTGCATGTGACCAGCATTGGTGATGTACCTCATGGCGTTCAATTGAATCTGTTGAACCGCACAATTCATCAAGGTGATATATACAAAATTACATTTACGGCCAAAGCGGATGATCCTCGTCCGATCAAGATGGTTGTCGAAAACGGATCGACCTATGCTCGTCTCTTTGACATTGATACCTACTTAACGGGCGATTGGGTCACTTATACGTATTACTTCGTATACAATTCTCCATCGATTACCAATGCGAAGTTTGCATTCTTTATGGGTGCGGTCTTGAACGACTCTGTCCCTACGGATATTTACTTAGACGACATTACTGTCGAACTCGTGAATAGTGTCGTCGATACGATGGCTCCTGTGATTTATGGTGTCGATGATACGCTCGTTCTTCAAGGCGAAGTTTTCAACCCGATGCTCGGAGTCTCCCCATGGGACAACTTCGATAAATCCTTATTGCCAGCCCATATCAAAGTCACCGGAACCGTCGATACGGATACCGTTGGCGACTATACACTAACTTACTCGGTTCGCGATTCCTACGGTAATGTAGGAACCTTTACAAGAGTCGTTTCCGTCGTGGCAACCTTGCCAGCCTCAGCTTGGACATTGGTGAATGGCGATATGGAAATCGATCAAGCGGCTAGTGTTACGGAAAATGGTTGGTATTGGAAGATCAGTGGTACGGGTGCCTTTACAGCGGAAGTCGCAGATGGTATTGCAACCATCAATGTGACGGCATTAGGTACGGTACCTTATGGTGTTCAATTCTTCCAACAAAATCGTACCATCGAATCGGGATCGATTTACAAGATTACATTTATGGCGAAGGCGGACATCGCGCGTCCAATCCAAATGGCCGTAGAAGGCGGCATTTCCTCAACGACGCGTCTTTATGATGAAATCTTCAACTTAACGACAGATTGGGTTACCTATACTACGTATGTTTGCTTACCAAAATCCGCGACATTTGTGAATGGAAAGTTTGCCTTCTTCCTCGGCTTGGTAGGTACAACATCGGTTGAAACCACCATTTACTTCGATAACATTACCATTGAACAAGTTGGTATGGTCAAAGACACCACTGCTCCATTTATTGTGGGTGCTACTGATGTTGCCATTACGGCTGGAGATACCTTTGATCCTATGGCTGGAATTCTCGTGGATGATGTTTACGATGGCACACTCAACGCTGGGGATATCGTCGTGACTGGCGATCAAATCAGCGTTGTCGCAGATGCCTATGTGTTTGATTCTTCCACAGCTGGCGTTTACACGATTACTTACACGTTAACGGATAAATCCGGAAATGAAACTGTAGTGACACGTTCCGTAACCGTGAACTAACAGAACTACCGGACTTCCTCCCACCAAGGCGGGCCTTTCCGGCCCGCCTTGCGTTATTTTTACGTGAGAGAGATTGTTTGGAAACTTGAAATCATGTATAATTTGTATTCAGAGAAAGGTCGTGCATGATGAGACAAACTATTTACGACGTGGCCAAAGCCATGAATCTGTCTCCAGGGACGATATCCAAAATCATTCATCAAAATGGCAATGTTTCCAATGCCACGAGAGAACGCGTTTTGACCTACATTCGTGATACAGGTTATGTTGCAGATACCAACGCTCGAATCTTAAAATCCAAACATAGCTGGACGATTGGCGTGGTGTTCGCAGATATTTCTTTGATTGGTTTGGAGCATCCCTTCTTCGCGAGTATCATTCAACACTTCAAGAATTATGTCGAGAAGGAAGGATATGAGATTGTCTTTATTGTTAACAAACTTGGTCAAAATGAATTGACCTACCTTCAATGGTGTCGCAACAAGAAAGTCGATGGCGTCTTGATTGTATCTGGCGACTTTAATCGCGTCAATATCCGAGAATTGGTTGACAGTGATATTCCATCCATCTCCACCGATATTGCGATGCCTAACCTCAATAGTGTTTTTTCCGATGATGAACAAGGTATCCGTCTTGGGATTGATCATGCGCGTTCCCTTGGTTTTACCAAGATTGCGTGCGTGACCGGGCCACTCACTTCACGCGCATTTTGGACGCGCTTAGGTGCCTTTGAGTCCTTGATGGCGAAGATGGAAATGCCATTAATGCATCCACACTTTGAAGAAGCTGAATCATTCGGGTTTAATGGCGGGTATCAAGCGGCGACAAGATTACTGGATAAGTCTTCGGAATTACCCGAGT
>JAQVKB010000094.1 GCA_028694875.1 Candidatus Izemoplasmatales bacterium | reverse complement strand
TAGTAATAAAAAAGGAAAACAGACTTGAATATTATGATGCACTTGACCACGCTCATGTAACCAAAGATTATAGTAAGTTTTTAAGCTTGGTAACACAACTTGTTGTGACCTCTGAAAAATTATGGTTGGATTTGCTTAAGTAATTTTCCGTTTTCTAGTGGTATGATATGACCTCCAAATCTCCTACAAAGAACAAAGAAAAAAGTCTCAATGTGTTTTTGAGACTTTTCCTTTTTTAGGAGCATGGTTAAGCGGATCTAGTAGCGAAACATTACTGGCGTCAAAATGGGCGTCAAAGCATTTAATAACAGTGTATTTATCGCCAAATTTACAGTTTTGTATTGTGCCTCCCCGATGACTCTTAATCATTGGGTCCACGGTTCGAGTCCGTGATGGCGTACCAGCGATACCTTAATCTAGCGATTCAGCACAATGCTGAGTCTCCAGATTTTTTCTTTTTTCAGATCCAAATCGGCGTCAAAACAGCTGCCAAACTACTATTTCGGGAAAACGGACCGCCAGAGATGGCCATTCGTTCAAAAGAAACCAAATGACTAGTGATCATTTGCTCGCAATTTGTCTCGTAATTATGATTAACCCTGTATGAAGCCTTTTTGAGGGCTTTTTATTTGCTCTGTCTTTAGGTGCTTCATTCTCTTTTCATGTTTCGTAATCGAGTTTTCAAGATTGTTTGACATTCGCATTGACAAGCTTATAAAATACGTCTATAATGGAATTGAAATCCATATTAGACGATAGGAGGCGTGAAGATATGTATATTTACAGACATATAGAAACACAGATTATGAAAATGAAAGAGATGTTCAAAGTCCTTTTGATTACCGGTCCAAGACAAGTTGGAAAAACGACCACGCTAAAGCATATGTTTGGAGAAAAGTATCAATATGTCACTCTTGATGACATCAATGAAAAAGGATTGGCAAGTTCAGATCCAAAACTTTTCTTCCGGAATCACACATTTCCATTAATCATTGATGAAGTCCAGTTGAGTCCCAATATTTTCAGCGAGATAAAAAGATTAGTAGATCAAATGGATGAGTATGGACAGATCATCCTGACTGGCTCTCAAACGTTCCATTTGATGCAGAACGTCACTGAGACACTTGCAGGGAGGGTTGGAATTATTGAATTTTCAGGTCTTTCCTATAGAGAAATCACTGGAGACCCATTCTTGAGCCCGTTCATTCCAAACGATGCCTATCTTCATTCTGTTCGCAATCAAGCAAGAGAAGCAGACCTTTGGCATGTAATCCACCGTGGCAGTATGCCGGAATTGTACAAGAAACCCGACACCGAATGGCAAGCCTATTATGCATCTTATGTGAGGACCTATCTTGAGAGGGATGTCCGCAGTTTATTGAATGTGAAGAATTTGGATGTGTTTGCCAGATTCTTAGTGAGCCTAGCTGCTAGGACAGGACAACTAATCAATTATGCAAATATCTCCAATGAAATTGGAGTAGACCTTAAGACCGTGCAAAGTTGGACAAAGGTATTGGAGTCTTCAGGGCTTGTTGCGATTATTCCGCCTTTCTCAAACAACGCTTTGACCCGGGTTGTACATACCCCAATGATCTATTTTCTGGATACCGGATTAGTCAGTTATCTGTTAAGGTGGCATACAAAAGAGACATTGCAGAACGGTGCAATGAGTGGCCCAATTTTAGAAACATATGCTGTTTCCGAAATCCTGAAATCGTTTCGGAATAATGGGTTCATTGACCCTCCAATCACCTTCTATAGGGACAAAGATATGAATGAGATCGATGTGGTTATCAATAATGATGGAACATTGTACCCAATTGAAATCAAGAAATCCATGAACCCTAATCCAAGCATGGCCAAACAATTCAAACTTCTCTACAAAGCATTAGGATTTCAGATTTCAAACGAAACTATTTTATGCCTTACAAGGAAGCCAGCATATCTTTTGGATAATTTAATCGCATATCCTATTGAGAAGATCTAGTAGCGAAACATTACGGGCGACAAAATGGGCGTCAAAGCATTCTATAACAGTGTATATATCGCCAAATTTAGCAGTTTTGTATTGTGCCTCCCCGATGACTCTTAATCATTGGGTCCACGTTTCGAGTCCGTCATGGCGTACCAGCAATCTCTCAATCTGGCGAATCAGTATAGTCTGATTCGCCAGTTTTTTACTTTTTTCTAGAAATATATTGGGTCAAATCAATCAGGTATTGAAAAGTATGGGCCATAGTGTGACATAGCTTATATTCATCGATTCCAATATCAATTTTGTACGAAACCACAGCAGTTTTGGCCTTCTGTATTTCAGGTCTATATGAACATGAATGTGTAAACTCCTAATTTCTGAAGGCCTATACGCATCATTCGAAAAGCCCCATTTGGTCTCTTTCAATTCCAGATTCATAAAAATATTCCGTGACTGGAGTAATTGTTGAAACCAACAAACCATGATATAGTAGTATCATGACAACTGCGGTCAAGAATTTGAAAGACTTATCGATTACAATGAATGGGAGGTGATGGCTTGAAAAGTGAAAAAATAGTCATGGTGAAACAAATCCAAAGATATGTTCATCAGAATATCCAAGTGCCTTTGACACTCCAAGAGATTTCGAATCATATCCATTATTCTCCATGGTATACGGCGCGCATATTCCATGAAGTGATGGGTTTGAGTCTGTTCGAATACATTCGCAGATTGCGATTGACGCAAGCAGCGAAAGTATTACGAGATTCGAATCGAAAGGTGATCGACGTGGCTTTTGACTTTGTATTTGATTCCCACGAAGGTTTTTCAAGAGCCTTTTCCAAAGAGTTCCATTTAAGTCCGAAAAGGTATCAACAAGCGCCCATTCCGTTGCCGTACTTCATACCATTTGAAGCGATGGAATACCCCAAAAAAGGAGAAGAATCCAAGATGGAAAACAAAGCCGTATTTGTCCAAATTATCGAAAGACCCCAAAGGAAAGCCATCATTCGAAGAGCCAAAACAGCGAATGAATACTTCCAATACTGTGAAGAGGTAGGCTGTGATATTTGGGGCGTTTTCTGCAGTGTCAAAGAAGCCATCTCAGAGCCAGTAGGAATGTGGCTAAGCGATGAACTCAAAACGCCGAATACCTCTACATATGTTCAGGGGGTTGAAGTCCCCTTGGACTATCAAGGTATCATTCCTGTTGACTGCGAATTAATCGACTTGCCAGAGTGCCTCATGATGATGTTTCAAGGGGAACCCTATGACGATGAGAATTTTCAAGAGGAAGTCGGACAAGTCATGCAATTTGTCTCGAGATACAATCCTGAAGTTATTGGATATACTTATGATCCAAAAGGGTATCGATTTCAATATGAGCCGCAAGGGTATCGTGGTTATATTGAAGGAAGAACTGTCATCAAACTTTAGCTTCCGAATCGATACAGTATATTATATAGAAGACAACAGTAGTCACCAACAAAGAGGTGTCTACTGTTTTTTTCTTTGCTTGAAATAGCTTAACCATGAAATGGTTTTTTCGCCATGAAATCGAGTTCGCTATGATATAATGAGGACGGGACAATCATCTAGGATTGTGGTACCTCTAGGATACTTCCCTGTTCTCAAATTTCTCACGATTTCGTATTATTTTCCCCTATCATCAAACAATGTCTAGATCATCTTAGGAGATTGTGATGGATAATCAAAAATCAAAAATCAGTTTCTTTGAACGATACTTATCTCTTTTTGTCCTTCTGTGCATGGCGATTGGCGTGCTATTAGGAAAATTGATTCCACAAGTACCCGATTTCTTGGGGAAATTTGAGTTATACAATGTCAATATTCCTATTGGCATTTTAATCTGGATGATGATCTATCCAATGATGTTGAAGATTGACTTTCTCTCGATTAAGAACGTGGGAAAGAATCCAAAAGGGCTGTATCTCACGTGGGTCGTGAACTGGATTATCAAACCATTCACGATGTTTGGGATTGCGAGTCTGTTTTTCTTCGTGGTCTTTCGCTCTTGGATACCGGAAAATCTTGCCAGTGACTATTTGGCTGGCGCAGTCTTGCTCGGTGCAGCACCATGTACCGCCATGGTATTTGTTTGGAGTAACTTAACCAAAGGGAATCCTGCGTATACGTTGGTACAAGTTGCGACCAATGACTTAATTATTCTGATTCTGTTTGTGCCAATCGTCGGATTCCTTCTAGGAATTGGCGGTTTTTCCGTGCCTTGGGGAACGCTCTTTCTTTCGATCTTCCTCTTTGTCGTCATACCTCTTGTTGCAGGAGCAATCACGCGTCATCAACTCGTGCAGCGTCGAGGAATCGATTACTTCCAAAACACGTTTATCCCAAAATTTGGGAAATGGACAATTTTTGGTCTTCTATTAACGCTCGTGTTGATCTTTTCGTTACAAAGCGATTTGATTATCGATCATCCACTTCATATTGTTTTGATCTCAGTTCCTTTGGTGTTGCAGACATTTTTGATCTTCGCCATCGGATATGGCGGTGCAAAATTGCTGAAGCTTCCCTATGATGTCGCGGCACCTGCGGGGATGATTGGTGCCAGCAACTTCTTTGAACTAGCGGTCGCAGTCGCCATTGCCATCTTCCAACTGAATCCCGGGGTTTCATTAGCGACCATTGTGGGTGTCTTGGTCGAAGTACCTGTGATGCTCATCCTCGTGAAAATTGCGAACAAAACCGCCAAGTTTTTTCCAGAGTCTTTTCAACCGAACAAATAGTTCTCTTTCGAGAGGAGATACCAATGAAAAAAACTTTCAAGTTTTTAGGTGCAGTATTGACTGGAATCATCGCTTTACCTTTCATTGTGATTGGACTTCTCGTTTTCTTTGTGATTGGTGTTTTACCAGCTCCCATTGAATATTGGATTTATCGAAAATCACCCTATTCGAAAAGCGATGCGGTCAAATATCGTATTTCCGAGACATCGACCCCCGAGTATATTTTTTATAATTTATATACGTCTCTCGGCATTTCGATGAAGCTGGAACGAATTGGAAAGAATCCTTTTCTTGTTTTGGATGAAGGAGAAGGGATACTTCTTGTTTTCTACCGATCTGAAGCAGAGCACGATGAGCCACCAAAACGCAAGAAAGATTCTGTTGAAACCAAAGGGAATCCCTATTTGGAACCCATTCGATCATTTCAACATCGGTTGAGCTTTCTTGGCGAGTGTGAATATTGGCTTCTGATTCCCTCTTCTGAATTAGAAGATAATGAACAGTGGATTGAGGAAGCCAAGGGTGAAAATCGCGTCATTGTTTATCGAGATGAACTCGATCTGATTCAACAGATTTCTTCGAATCCTCCAAAAGAAATCTCACCAGACCTCATTCGACACTGGCAACCATTTCCATTTTATCGGCTTTTGTTTACCCTGTCCTATCTACTATT
>JAQVKB010000093.1 GCA_028694875.1 Candidatus Izemoplasmatales bacterium | reverse complement strand
CGTCAACGAGTCGGATTGTTCGCTTATTCCAATCGCAGCGCGATGCCTTGTGCCAAAATGCAGTGGAAGATCCGTTGTTTCCGTGGAGGGATAATAGGCTGTCGCACATAAAATCGATCCATCGCGAATAATCACTGCACCATCATGGAGTGGTGTGGTCGGAATAAAAATCGAAGCCAAAAGTTCGGAGGAGACCGGCGCATTGATCATCAATGCTTTCGAGATAAATGCGGAGAGATTATCGTTTCGTTCGACGGTAATCAACGCACCAATTTTCCGGTTGGATAAAAACTCGAGTGTTTCCATTAAGATGTCGGCCAAATCGTTGTCGATTTTGTCGCCGGATTTCTTTTTATGCAAGAATTTGAGTTTTTTGATGACGGTACGAACTTCGTTCAAATACGTAGCCCCGAGCATATACAGAATCGGGACCATCACGACGAGTCCTGTGACCATCTCGAATCCGCTTCCTGGGTTTTGTACAAACAAGAGGATGTCGAGGGCAAACAACATGGGGAGAAGGATTTTGAAGACACGAATCGATTGATGGCTAATTTTGGCGCGAAGCACAATCAAATACGTAGCGTAAAGATAGGTCGCGATGACTGCCAAAGCGAATGAATCCATGGCATCTCCTTCTTTCTTTGCGGTTTGGGGTGTCTTTATTATACGCCATCTCCAAAGAGATGAAAAGGGGAAACTACCCTATTTTCCTTGCTTTTTGTAATCCGTCTTGCGAAACACAAAATCCAAAGCAAAGTACGCGATCGGGATTAACAAAGCACTTGCGAAAAATGGCGCGACCAAATTGAGATACGAATTGGTGGTATAGTCGGCATGAAACCCATGCAACATGATGTAGTCAAACAAGGTTGTCAATCCATTGCTCGTCAACAAACGAACGAGAAAAACGCCCATGACCACCGAAAATTGCATCGCGTTCCGGTTCTTGGGTTTGAAGGTGAATAACGCATTCGCGAAGTACGAAAAAATCGAAGCGGTGATAAATCCGGCTGTATTGGACCAAAACGGACCCGCGAGATAAACGTCATAAAATAGTTTGTATACCGCAAGCGAAATTGCGGTGTTCATCACACCGATGATCCCAAACGTAATGAATTTACGTGTGAGAAAATGGGTTTTGATCCATTGCCAAATCTTCTTAAGCACGCGAATCCTCCGAGGTTTCCTCAATCAAATAAATCGGACGATCAAGGGCTTGTCTGCGGATTTGATACATCAAATAGAACGCAGCATAACCCAAGAAGCCCGCGAGGAATACGGCGATTCCTACAAAAAGACCGAGTAAAAATTCTGATAATGTAAAGACTTGGAACACGAGAAGTAAGGCATCACTCGCGACAAGGATCAAGGATACCATCATCACAAGCACAGGGACCAACATCAAAATGGTAGAAAATTGATTCATCCCATTGAACGCATACTTCAACAATGATTTGAAACTCCAAGAACTTTTTCCGTGGGCTCTCGGTATGAAATCATATTCCAAACATTTGCGTTGATAACCAACCCAAGAGAAGATTCCTTTGACGAATCGGTAATTGTCTTTCAAGGAGAGAAAAGCCTCGACGACAACACGGTCCAACAATTGGAAATCTTTGGCGCCATTGTCAAGCGGCATATCCGCATGGGCATTGTACAACCGATAGAATCGATTGGCGAAGAATGTTCGTAACTTCGGCTCGCCTTTTCGGGTCGCGCCTTTCGTATAAACGATTTTGTATCCCTCTTCGTAGTATTTGAGCATTTCGGGAATCAACGAAGGCGGTTGTTGGAGATCGCAATCAATGATGATCACAGCATCGCTTTCCTTGGCGTGAATCAACCCGGCATGCATTGCGCTTTCCTTCCCAAAATTGCGAGAGAAACTCAAGTACTGAACTTTGGGATCTTTTTTGGCTAGTTCACGAAGAATTGCAAGCGTCTGATCTTTGGATCCATCGTTCACATAGAGTAATGTAAAATCATAACCAGGGGCCTTCAAATACTTATGTACTTCTTCGTAAAAAGGGAGAACATTTTGTTCCTCGTTGTAGGCAGGAATGATGATGGTCATCTTTTTCATCTTAGTTCAACTCCTCTGTGTTCTCAACGGATGCTTGCGCACGCTTCTTCTTGAGCAAATAAGCGGGCAAAAATAACAAGGTATAAACGGCAACGCCACCCAAGGATGCCAGTAAGCCAGTTTCAACACCTTTGGGTACGAATCTCAAGGTGATATCAATGTGATTCGTGCCATTTGGAATCAGGATTCCTAAGAACCCACCACTCGCACTAAATGTCGAATAGTCTGTATCGGATGTAATTTGCCATTCTTCAGAATAAGCCACCGGAATCACGACAATTTGATCGTAGGTCGTGTCGCTTATCCGATCATAGGTCAAATGAATCACCGAATGATCGATACTGATTGTTTGATTGTCCGCCACTTGGCTCTCTGCGTTTTCACCATAATAACTGAGGTCATCATAGGCATATCGAAGCGAGAGTGTAAATAAATCCGATTGTTCATACATCTTTGCGGTTTTGTAGAAGTACATTCGCATCGGAGGAACATCGAAATAATGATATCCGTTGAAGCCTTCGGTTTCATTTCCGTTTTGATCGACCACGAATACACGTTCGAAATCAATCGAATTGGACAAACTAAACCATAACATCCCTTCGGATTCGGTATAATCGATCCCCGACATATCGTAGACGAGATACGCCGCGCCATCAATCGCTCTTTCCATCCGGTACTCCAGAGATTTAACGGAAGAAAATACCGAAGTCTGTTCAAAATAGATCGCAGTTGGCTCCGACCAAAATTCACATTTCACTTGATGTGCGGTCGTTTCTGAGATTTCACAAGCTCTTCGCGATCCGTCCGCAAACTCCATGAACACTTCGCCATATGCAGAAGTTCCCATGTAGTTTGATTTGATATAAATCGCACCCGCGTCAAATCCGATATCCCAATCTTCTCCATCGTAACGATAGAATGTCCGCTGTGCGGTACGAACCATCCCAGAAGTCACGACTTCTGTCGCGGTGGAAATCGTACGGTAAGCGGTGATGCTTTTCAATCCGGCGGATGGGGTCATCGTCGCGTGTAATAAGTTCAAGTATTCAAAATCAAAACGGTCGTCATCCTTGTCCAAAAGGACATCGGACAAGAAGACTTTTTGTGCCGCAATTTTGGTTGATGAAACCGCAAAACTACGATACTCATCGTAGGTCACATACGACTCGTAGACGCTAAAGGGCTCCGCATACACAATTTCATAGAGTTTGAACTGCGAGTTGGCATTGACAAGTTGGTAATAGGTGCTCGGTAAATAATAAGTATCTTCGGCACTCACCAAAACATATTTGTATCCCAAGAATTGATTGAGATAAATTGCTTGAACCTCAAGCTTGCTCTTGGATTGATACTCCCAAGTACCAAAAAGGAGATAACCAATCATGTTTGTTTCGCTGTCTGTCCACGAATGGAAAATTTGTGTGTTCGTCGCAAACGTCGTCATCCGATTGAAGTTCAAATCCTCGACATCAAAACGATTGAGGTCGACATAAACGCGGAAAAAGTCTTCCGAATCCAAGACGTCATTCAAATAATAATTGATGGAATGCATTTCCTCGAAAGTGTCAATTTTGTTGCGAATCGCAAACGGTCCCGAATAAATATAAACGATCGCAATCGCAAACTCTACCCAGAAAATCGTTCGAATGGCCTTCCACTTCTTGAGCCATCCGAATACGAGAAACAAAATCAAGATGACGGCGGCGACACCCATTAACACCGTGTCTGCCGTCATCACATCTCTCGAAATGTAATTCGTGCTGACGGTGAATTCTGATGTCACGGTATTGAGCATGCGTGTCCAATAGGCGGGATCCAAGAAATCAACCGCCGTGGTAAGCCGTGCAATATAGTAATACATCAAGAATCCATCAAGCAACAACAATCCCGCAATCGGGAAGGTCAGATACTTCATCGAGACTTTTTCAAATCCATAATGCTCAAAGACATGAGCGAGGATCATCACTTCCACAAGGGGGTATGTATTAATCCAACGCGTATAGGGAGAATCGGTGGTTCCAGAAAAAACAAACGAGAAAATTGGAAACAGAATCAGCAACAAACCAAAGGGAATCAAAAACTGATACACTCTCGCCGTGCGATCTTTCATTTTGTAGATGTAGGTCATATAGATGAAACCAACAATGGTAATGAACAGCGAGATGTGCTCTTGTCCATAATTGTTTTCAAATCCATAGAAGCCAATGCCTTTTTGTTCGGTGAAGATCTTCGCAAGAACACGAATGTAAATCGTTGGTTGGAATAACTTCAACGTATAAAAGCCAAGATCAATGTTCCATGAATCGAAATAACCTTCGGGACGATAGGTATCTTCTAAGATATACAATATCGAAGGATAAAGAATCACCGCTGACATGACAACACCGAGCAGTAACAGCCCTAGGAAAATCGCGCCATCTCGCAAAAATCTCCCCAACTTCATATTCGGTTCTTTCAGCGCTTCCACCAAGTACATGATCGAGATAAATGCTAATGCCATATATCCAAGATAGAAGTCATAAAAAATCACCGCGAGCGCAAACAACGGCACAATCCACCGTTTCTTATGGAAAAAGAAATGGATGACAACGAGCGATAACGGCAAGTAAAATGCGAGCGAGAGAAATACCGGGAACGCCATGAAACTCACGGAACCGCCGCTGATAAAATACACCATACCCATCCAGAAGATGGTTCTTGTTTTCATTCCTTTGAGATTCAGATAATACGCAAAAATCATCACGCCAGCCAAGATCTTGATGAGCTCCGTGGCACTATACGCAAGTTCCACCGGCATCACATATGACAGCAAAAAGGTGATGAAAGTAAAGATATCCAAAGGCACATAATAAATGTCTGAGAAAAAGGAGGCCCCAAGATAATTATTCAAATTAAACCAAGAAATCGTTCCGTCTTTCACTTGGACGATGAAGTCATTCATGATCGCATAGTATTGAATGATATCATCGGAGAAGTTGTTATAGAAGGAATTATTGATAAGGATAATCAACGCGTCAATCACGAAAAGAATGGTAAAGACGAGTGCACCTAAAAACAGGAATGTTTTCTTCTTGCTGGAGAAGATGTCCTCCATGAAGACACGGAAACGTTCCGCCAACTTCCTGAGCCGTTCTTTTCGTTCTATCTTACCTTGTTTCATCAGCAACCTCAATACGTTTTGTAGTCGTTATATTATACCATAAAAGAGTTGGATTTTATAGGTGGTTTTTTGGTTTGATGCGATATAATAGGGGGTGGTGATAACATGGAAAAAGCAATCTTAGTGGGCCTTGATACTGGGACCGACCGC
>JAQVKB010000092.1 GCA_028694875.1 Candidatus Izemoplasmatales bacterium | reverse complement strand
ATTGCGTACTTCGTCGACGACTCCGCCTGTGTTCCAACCACGAGTGAGCCCCCAACCGCTGGCAGCGACGATCGAATAATCGGCTCCAAGATAATAGGCCGCGAGCGAAGTATACGCCAACATCCCATTGCTATTTTCAGTGGTTTTGGATACCGATGGTCCTGAAGCCATATTGCCATACCCTGTCATCGTGGAAGCTCCTATGTATTGAATGCTTAACGATTTGGCGGCAGGAGGTGTCGCAAAACTTCCATCCGTAGTGACAGAAGACAAAGAAATTAAGTTGTCGGTTGATTCGCTCCGTTTCACCACTGTGACCGTGTGATAACCCTCTTCGAGATTGGAAGCCAATTCCCAAGTGACAGTTTCTGCAAACAGGAACATCGTCGTGCCTTCGGTGGGATTCAAATTGCCATCCACAAAAATCATGATATAAGGTTGTTTCGATAAATTGGACGTATTGGTGGAAACAAAAGTTGCCGTCACAGAAGTACCATAAAATCCTACTTCAAATCCAGCCCCCGTGTAATAGATGTGTGTCGACTTGGATGTATCATCGTACATCGTTCTTCCCATGTATCGAACATAGGCATCGTTGTTCAGGTTGGACTCTGTCAAAGTATTGGTTTTCAAAGAAGCATCGATGCCAAAAGTAAGGGTCGCTTCTTCTCCAGCTTCCGTGATTGATCCATTTTCCAATTTGACGGCACGAACTGTCGCTGTATAATCGCCATTGTCGAGTAGATAATTCAAATTGAAATCTTGCGTAATCAAATAGGAATTTTCCATCGTTCCTGAATTGATTGTGATCTCAAAATCGGAATATCCATCGACATCATCACATTGAAAGATTCCATTCACAACCTGTGCGTTTTGTACTTGAACCAATGTCGTTGTCGTGGACTCCGTAGGAGTGGTGCAAGAAACTACACTAAAAGCAGAAATCATGAGAAAGACCGCAAAGAAAATTTTTTTCATCAGAACCTCCATATAATAGGAAATATCAATATCTATTTCATTATAGAAAACAAAGGGACACTTGTCAAGAAAACGGTTACATATTTCACAAAAAAGAAAGCATCCACATTTTTGGATGCCACGAAAAAACAATTACAATAGGTTTTCATCCAGTCGACGAAGTAAATCCTCGACTCTGACTTGAATCAAATCTCTCGTTGCTTCAAATCCTGATTTGGGACCGCCACTCGGATCATCAAGGCCCCAATCTTCACGATGCTTGCATGGAACGAAAGGGCATTCCACCCCACATCCCATCGTCACCAACACATCAAAGGATGCTGGAATATCAGACAACAGTTTACTAGAGGCATGCGTCATGTCAATCCCAAGATCTTGCATCACTTCCACGGCAAGCGCCTTCGGGCCAGGATACACTTCGGTTCCAGCGGAATAGAACTCATATTGATCTTTTCCTAGATGCTTCGCCCAGGCTTCCGCCATAATGCTACGGCAACTATTGTGTGTGCAGACAAAGGCAATTCGTTTTTTCATTGGATTTCCTCCCAATCAACTGATAATAGGATACCTTATTTCTTGAGAAACATCAAAAAGAATGACATACCAAAGAAGTAAATTGTTTGTAAGGTCAAACCGCCAATAAGGCGAATAAGCTTGCAGGAGAGTCCACCTCGACATGTTGGAGATACAAACGGATATTTCGTTCAAACCGCGTATGGACAATCACCCCGAACACTTTGGACATGATATCGACAAAGTCGATTGTTGTTTGTTTGTTTTTCATACCAACGAGAGCAATCAGTCTCATGAGTAAATATGTTCCTACCAAGGAAAGTGCCTCTTCCGTGAAAGTGGCATTTTTTTCTTGAAATGGGAATTGACGAAAAAAGAGGTTGTTCATCAAAAATTTCTCAAACCAAATATCGCTGTCCCCAACAACTTCGGCCAAATGTTCTTTCATTTCGAGATAGTCATTTGCACAGAATTCCTCAAGCTGATCAAGGATGGCAGTTCCTAAGGGAACCAAACCAGGATTTCTCCCCATGGATTCTCTGAGAAAAACAGGCATGATCTCGAAGAATAAATCAACGTTTTTTGTTTCTGTGTTGGATAAAAATTCGTCATCCTCGACGAAGGAGTTTTTCTCTTCGAGCGAGGATACCCATTGATAGACGCGAAAAACGCGTTGAAATAGGGGCATCGATCTGTTTTGAAACAGCATCCAAACATGATTTCGAATTCGATGATATTCTTCTTGAGTTTCGATTGGAACAACTTGATCTTGAGGTAAAGGTACGGTCATCTTGATGGTTTCGAAGGTCAGTGGATCGGGTGATAGCATCAAGAGTTCAAGTGTTTTCTCGCAACTATTGGCAGTCGAAGCTTCCCAAGCGTAATCCATTCGAATTCCCCTTGGATACAATCGACAAATCGTCGGTAATGCTTCTTCCCCTTTTTTGGCGTGGAGTTGACAAGCGCCATTTTTTAAATGAATCGGACAGTCATTGTCATAGGTGTGAACGAGTTCGGCATATCGGTCCGGTGTAGGATTAGGAAGCACACGAAACGCGCGATCAATGCGATCACGCAACTGTTTGTCCACTTCCAATCCGTGAATTCGAAAATAATCTCGCACTGGAATTGTGACAGTCCAACCTACGCAGCAAGAGTCTCGACACTCTCCACCTTTGCATTGAAATTGACGATAATAATCCGGAACAACAAATGTTCCGGTCGTTTTAGGGGTTTGCATGGAGGATTTGGTGCTTGCCAAGGGAAAACTTCCTTTCGAAAAATCATACGATTCTGCCCAAGATTATAGCATGAATTGTATGGTTGTCAATTGGGAGATTAGGAAATCAAAACGGAGACATCCTCACGAATTCTTAAGGCAATGTTCACAGTAAGTACATCATCCTTTGAGAAAATGAATCTCGTAACGAAGATTCTTGCGAAACCTTAAGAAAATGACACTTTTGGGACTTTTTCATCGAATATTCATGAAAATAGTGTTATCATATTCAAGGACCAAAATCGATGTCAAATTCATCAAGTCCAATTCGAAAAGGAGGATATGATGACGCCAAATCGCAATCTTGTACGTATCGTTGCGGCATTTTATGTCGTCTTGTTTCTGTTTTCGTCATTCGTTCTTCTGTTTGAATTCGTGATTCCACATGGTGGATATTATGTCGAAGACCCGGTCATTACAACGACGACAACCACGATTACTTCAAACACAGATACGACAATTTCCGGAGATCAAACAGGTGAGACCACAACCTCAGCCTCGCCATTATCGTATCCAGGGGAGGTTCCTTCCGTTCTTGCGACAGGAGACCTTCTCGATATCTATGAAAATGGCAATGCGCTCATCAGTCTATATCACATTCGTGCCCATAATTCGGATGTCTATGTCGCCGACGTCGTAGTCACAAGCCCTTATGAAATCCTTGCGGGGTTGGCATATAACATCTTTGGTGGTACCAATTACGTGCAAGCCGTGTCGACCATGGCGGAAAACCATGACGCCATTTTCGCCATCAACTCCGATTATGCCAGTCACTATGAGACAGGTCTGGTCATCCGAAATGGACAAATATTACGTTCGACGATTTCTTACCGTACGTTTGTCGCTTTGATGGATGATGGTACCGTATCGATTCTTCCCGAATCTTCCACAACGGCGCAGTCGATGCTGGATCAGGGGGCATGGCAACTCTGGTCTTTTGGACCTGCTTTGATTGTGGATAACGTCTCCGTCGCCGATGTCAATGATGGACTCGACAGAGATCGTGTCAATAATCCACGCAGTGCGTTTGGTTATGTAGGGCCCAATCATTTCATGTTTGTTTGTGTCGATGGACGTACCACCGAATCCCATGGCGTAGACATTGAAGAACTCGCTGAGATTATGGGCTTGCTCAACTGTTCACAGGCTTATAATTTTGATGGTGGTGGTTCCGCCACGATGTATTTTAATGGCGAAATTGTCAATCATCCGAGTGAAGGAACAGAAAGGTTGGTGGGCGATTGTGTCTATATCCGAGCATAAATCTCATCAACGGAAAATCGCAAGGAATTACTTGTTTGTCTCTGCCTTTCTCTTTCTCTTCCAATTTGTATATAATCTCTTTGCGCATGGGGTTTCATCCCTTTTTATGACTTATGCGTTTCTGATTCCATTCGTGATGGGTGCCGTCGTCTATTTCATTTCCTCTTTTCTTGAAGAAGGACCTGTCATATCAGGAAAATTATGGCAGATGTCGATTGCGACATTGACGACGGGTAGTATTCTCAAAGGGATCTTTGATATCTACGGATCCACAGTTTCACTACTTACAGTATACTTGGTTGTTGGCGCAGCACTTGCGTTCATCGCATCCATCATATACATCATCCGCGCACGCGGATGGTAATCTCGAGGTGATGTCACAATGAATGTTGTGTTGATTCCTGCTTATCAACCAGATGAAAAACTGAATCGATTGATTGACAACCTACAAGAAGTGGGTCTTCACGAGATTGTCGTGATCAACGATGGAAGTTCTTCTGCTTGTCTTCCGTTTTTTGAAAAAGCCATCGTTCAAGGCTGTCAAATCGTGACCCATGAACAAAACAAAGGAAAAGGCGCTGCCATCAAGACTGGGATTCAGTGGGTACTCAAAAATCTTCCTTCCTGCTCAGGTGTCGTCACTTGCGATGCGGATGGCCAGCACTTAGCGGAGGATATTCTTCACGTTTCGAAAATGCTGGATCAAGAAAACGAATCTTTGATTATCGGTTCGAGAGATTTCTCGCAAAAGAATGTTCCAGCCAAAAGCAGATTTGGAAATCGATTCTCCTCGTTCTATTTTAAAGTATCGACTGGCGTGACCTGTAAGGATACACAAACCGGTTTGCGTGGGTTTGGTCCATCGCTCTTTTCAATGGCGCTGGAGGTTCAACAAGACCGCTACGATTATGAGATGACTTTCCTTACCAATGCGGCCAAGGAGGGGATTGCGTTCGTGAGTGTACCAATTCAAACCGTCTATCTCGATCACAACGCAAGCTCGCATTTCCGACCCCTACTCGATTCCTATCGCATCTACAAGGAACCGCTGAAATTCGCGATATCCTCACTGCTTTCCGCCGCAACCGACTTAACGATTTTCACGATCATGACGCACCTTTTAGAGGGTCATATCGTGAAACTCGTATTCCTTGCGACATTGGTTGCGAGAATCGCCTCTGGCATTTTGAATTTCACGTTGAATCGCGTGTGGAGTTTTCAAAACTACTCATCGTTACTCAAACAATTCCGTCGATATGCCTTGTTGTATGTCGTACAGTTCGGACTTAGCGTCGCCTTCGTTTCACTCTTGGCATTCTTACCAACTTCGTTAACCGTGGTCAAGATTTTGGTGGATGGAATCCTGTTTGTAGGAAGCTATTTCATTCAAAAACATT
>JAQVKB010000091.1 GCA_028694875.1 Candidatus Izemoplasmatales bacterium | reverse complement strand
ATGATCAAGGTTTTGAGCTGAGCGATTGCTCAGTTTTTTTTATAAAAAAAAATGACCTGTTTGATCAGGTCATTTGTCTTCTAAAAGCAACGATTTGGCGCTTTCGAGAGCGGAAGGGGTAATTTTCTCTCCTGAAATCATTTGCGCAATCTCGTGAATTCGTTCTTCATGATTCAAGTACCTTGCTCTTGCAACCGTACGATCGCGAATGACTTCCTTCACGACATGCAAATGGTGATCTCCAATTGCCACTACTTGCGGAATGTGAGTGATGGAAATGACTTGTACATACCGCGAAATGTCTCGAATTTTCCGAGCAATTTGTTTTGCCACGCTACCACTAATTCCAGTGTCGATTTCATCAAAAACAATCGTTGATAAGTCTTGAGAACGAATGAAAATCGTTTTAAATGCCAACATAATTCGACTCATTTCGCCGCCTGAGGCCGTTTTAGATAATGGCTTTAGTGGCTCTCCGCGATTGGTCGAAATCATAAATTCGATCGAATTCACGCCATCTTCCGAAAAATTCGTGGTCGACTCTGGGTCTGGTGGAAGCGCCTCGGAAACGACAATTTCCAATTTCGTATTTGGAAGTACCAAATCCACAAAGACGCCTGCCAAATCTTTCTCGATTCGTTTGGCGATTTGTTGACGGAGTGCCGTGAGCGCTTTGGCCGATCCTAACGTATCCTCAAATGCCTTGTAGAGGGCGTTTTTTGTTTTTTCGAGATATTCTTCGTAATGGAAGGTTTGATCAAGTTCCTTCTCTAGAAAATCACGATGCTGGGCAAGTCCAAGAACATCCATATGATATTTCTTTTGGAGGGTCTCAATATCATGAATTTTCTCTTGCAACACCGCAAGTTCTTCGGGGTCATAACTAAACCGATCAAGTGCCCTCGACAATACTTTTTGAATATCTTCCACTCGATAATAGGCGTCTTCGACTTCGGCTTTCGCAGACTCAAACTCTTTTTGATACTCGGATAATTGCGATAAATTCGTGGATAAATTGTAGAAGATATCCATAAATGGACCTTCCTCCAACATCTCATTGGTACTAGCGAGAAGAGAATAGATCTTGTCGAAATTGGACATCAATTTTTCTTGCTCAATCCATTCATCAATGATTTTGGGATTGAGTTCATACGATTGAAGTTCCTTGAATTGATATTGATACATTTCCTGACGTTCTTCCAACTCGCGTTTCTTTCGAAGAAGCGCTAGATGTTCTTGCTTTGCATGAAGAAAGGCATGAAGATGCGATTGATAGAGTTGTAAAGCGACCTCAATCTTTGAAGGTGCGAATCCATCCATCAACGCCAAATAATTTTGTGGGTGAATCAGTCTCTGAGTGTCAAATTGAGAATGAACATCCGCAAGATGTTTCGTGAGTTCCCGCAAGTCCGAGAGCGTTACCGAAACTTGGTTCATTTTGATGAGATTCTTGTTGTTGGTAGAGATCTCCCGTGAAATCCATAACTCCTCAGTCAACGCATCAATACCAAGAGGCTTTAGCTGCGCCATCACGACATCGGAAAGGTTCGTGAACAAGGCTTCGACGACGGCTTTCTCTTTACCGCTACGAATCATTTCTTGAGAAGCGCGGTCACCCAAAAGCAATGAAATGGCATCAATCAAGATGGATTTACCCGCACCGGTTTCTCCGGTGAGAACTGTCAATCGATCTTCAAAATCGATGGTCAAATCATCGATGATGGCAAAATCGCGGATGTTTAGCCGTTTTAGCAATGTTCACACCTACCCTTGGCGAGTGATTTCTTGTTGCATAACTTTCAAGACGGATGGAGTATCCAGTCCATACCTTTCTAACAAATCGCTGACTTTTCCTTGCGGAATAAATTCATCGGGCAAACCAAGAATTCGGAAATACGAAGGCATCAAATCATGATCGGATGCGAATTCCAAGATTGCCGACCCTAGACCTTCCGTTTTGACGCCATCTTCCAACACAACGATGGGCTTTTTGGTACCTAAGATGGTTGTAAGCATGGTTTCGTCGAGAGGTTTCAGGAATCTTGCATTCACCAACGTGACGGACAGCGTCGACTCTTTCAACGCTTCTTCCATCCGAGAGACATGGTCTCCCATCGTAATGATATAGCCATCCTTGCCCTCTGTCATGACTTCCCAAGAAGGTTTGTCAATCGGGACAACTCTTAACGCGTCCATCTGAAATCTTGCTTTAGCGCGGGAATATCGAATCGCGACAGGGTTCTTGGTGACATCCAAAGCGTATGAAAGCATAGCATGCATTTCGGAAGCATCTCTTGGCTGCAAGATTTCCAACGAAGGAATGTGACGTAAGAAGGCGACGTCATAGATTCCCTGATGGGTTTCACCATCATCGCCAACCAAACCGGCACGATCAATTCCAAACACAACATGGGCACCATGTCTCGCGACATCATGACTGACCTGATCGTAGGCCCTTTGAAGAAAACTAGAATAGATAGGGACGAATACTTTTTCGTGATTGAGTGCCAACGCCGCCGCATAGACAACAGAAAAGGATTCGCAAATACCGACATCCACGAGTTGTTCAGGATAATCCTCTTGGAATTGTTTCAAGGCGGATCCTTGTACCATCGCAGGAACAATCACGCGGAAATTGGGATGATTTGCCGCATATCGATGCAAAAAACTACTGACGATATTACTCCAAGAGACCATGTTTTCCTTGGC
Source organism: Candidatus Izemoplasmatales bacterium (assembly GCA_028694875.1). GTDB lineage: Bacteria > Bacillota_I > Bacilli_A > Izemoplasmatales > Hujiaoplasmataceae > JAHIVB01. Next base: position 2,748 of record JAQVKB010000091.1, on the reverse strand, counting down.
AGCTTCAAGAGGTAATCCAGTTTCGACGACAAACGGAGCAACGCCATGCCATTTTCCATCGAGATCCGATTCGGCAGGTTCGTACCCTTTCCCCTTTTTCGTGACAACATGAAGAACACATCCGCGATCTGCTTTTTTGACGAGTTCGAGATAACGGATGAGTGTACGTATGTCATGTCCATCAATGGGGCCATAATAACTAAATCCTAATTCATCGAAAATCGTAAGGTTTTTGGCAAAGCCACGCATCATATCGCCAACTCGCGTTTTGATGTCGCGAAGGAAATGAGGATACCTGTCTCTTTTTCGCATCGCTTTTTGATACGGTTTGGAAGTTCTCATCGTGTTGAGCAACTTGGCAAGCGTGCCAACATTCTTGGAGATACTCATTTCGTTATCATTCAAAATGATAATCGGCTTCATCTGTTGTTGGTGACCCAAAAAATTGAGAGCTTCAAAACTCAATCCGCTATTGAGCGATCCATCTCCAACCACAGCCACTGTACGACAATTCTCTCCTCGGGAAATTCGTGCCGTTTCAAAACCAGCCATCGCGGCAATCGCTGTCGAAGAGTGACCAGCTTCCCATACATCATGAATACTTTCAGACCGCTTTAAATACCCAGACAATCCATCGGTTTGTCGTAATTGGTCGAAATCTTTGGCCCTTCCCGTTAAAATCTTATGCGTATAGGCTTGATGCCCAACATCGAATATCAATTTATCATCAGGTGAATGAAACACACGATGTAAGGCAATGGTCAAATCGACAACCCCAAGATTAGAAGAAAGATGACCACCTGTTTTGGATACTTTTTCAATGATAAAAGAACGAACCGATTGAGCAAGTTCGTCTAATTCTTCGATCGAACAATCCTTCAGAAACGAAGGATCCTTGATATCAAGCAAATCAATCATCGGGTCTCCTCGATTCTTATTCTTCTTCCGCTGGTAAATCGAAATCCTGAAGTTTTCCTTGAGACATCAATTTGACGACAACATCTTCTGCTCGTTCTAGTTCAGTCGTGCATTGCTTGGCAAGACGCATTCCTTCTTCGTATTTTTGAACGGCATCTTGCAAGGATAATTGTCCGCTTTCGAGTTCTTTGACAATCGTCTCAAGTTGCGCAATCGCTTCTTCAAACGTTAATTTGTTTTCCATGATGAATCCTCCTTATGAATGGCGAGAACTTGCGTTTCAATTTGTCCGTCCTGAACACGAACAGACAGGGTATCTCCCACTTGAACTTCAGAAACATGGGTAACAATGTGCTCCTCTTTGGTCGCAAGAGCAAAACCACGTTTCATGATACCAAGAGGATTGACAAGTTCCAATTTGTCAAACACATGAAGTGTGAGACGTTTGGAACGATCTAACTGTTGTTGCATCGATCTTGAAAGACGCGCTTCCAGGCTCGAACATTTTTCGTGATCGAGATCAATTCTTTTTTTGGGGTGCTGTGTCAGTAGTCTCTCTGTCCATTGATCTGTCTTCATGTGAGCGTTGGTAAACATCGATCGCGGATCACGAAGAACCCGAGAAGATGTCAACGTCATCAATTGCTTGGTTCTTCGATCCAACAAATGTTGGATTTGTAACCGCAATTTGGAACTCGCGGATTGAGTACGCTCAAAGAGTGTGACGCGGTCGACGACCGCGATTTCTGCGGCTTGAGATGGTGTCGCGGCACGAACATCGGCTACGAAATCCGCAATCGTAAAGTCAATTTCATGACCAACGGCAGAAATGACTGGAATGGAGGAGTTTCGGATTGCTTCCGCCACAACCAGTTCGTTGAAGGCCCATAGGTCTTCAATCGACCCTCCGCCTCGACCCACAATCAAGGTATCGACGAGTCCATCCTGATTTGCGGCGTGGATTTGAGATGCAATCGAATCTTTGGCTTGTTCACCTTGTACCAAAGCAGGATATACGATGATTTTCGTGAGGGGGTATCGTCTTGAGATTACACGAATAATGTCTCTCACTGCTGCGCCTGTTGGTGAAGTGACCACGCCAATAGCTTTTGGAAACATCGGTATCGGACGTTTTCGAGCGGGATCAAACCAACCCGCTTCTTCCAAATCCCGTTTCCGTTTTTCATATTGAAGATAGAGCTCGCCCACACCATCTTCGGTCATTTTCCGAACATAGAGTTGGTAGTTTCCATAAGGCTCATAGACAGAAACACTACCCTCGACAAGAACTTTCATGCCATCTTTCGGTTGAAAAAGAATTTTTTCGGCATCGCGCATGAACATGACAGCCGAAATCTGAGCGGATTCATCTTTCAGGGTGAAATAGAAATGACCGCGACTATGATGTTTGAAATTTGAAATTTCAGCACGCAAGAGAATATCTTGGAGTTGTTCATCGCGATCGATTTTATATTTGAGATATCGGGTGAGCGCCGTGACGGTGACGATTTTACGTTCCATTCGAATTAGGGGTAAAGTGTCAACCGGATATTGTCAAGGAGACGATTGTTAAACGCTTTGGCTTGATCGTCATCCAAGTTGGTAAAGGTTTTGGTCAAGTTCACGGCTTCATTGATAATAATCTCATAGGGTTGATCAGTATATTTCATTTCATAAACTGCAAATCGGATGATCGCTTTATCCACATAATTCAAACGATCAATTGTCCAATTTTGCAGGTGATTGGTGATGATTTGATCGATTTCTATGACATGAGAAAACACCGCCTTGGCGGTGTCAATCGATTCTTTGGGATATTCGGTTTCAAGA
>JAQVKB010000090.1 GCA_028694875.1 Candidatus Izemoplasmatales bacterium | reverse complement strand
ATAACGAAGATGGAAAGACTATCGAAGCGAATCAATGGTTTTTCAGTTTTGTTTTTTCAACCGTAATATTTGCTTCTTCTATTCTCATATTCTCAATACCGAATCAAATTTGGAGTTACCTCATTAGTTTTACGACAACCACGTTGTTCTATTTACTGAAACCTCTTGCGACAGTGAATCTTGATTTCCGAAAAGACAAAATTGGGGCTTATTCATGGATGATGTTGGTGATCGCATTCACCATATTTCTCTCCAAATTTTTGGTATTGGTTTCTCGACCCGATGTTCTTGAAGGGAATCCGCTTTATACTTGGAAGACCAATGTTTCAAATACCATCACACTCGAAAAGAATGAAACATTTTTTGGATTGTATTTGCTGGGTGAAAATACTTGCATCGCCACTTCTTCTCACGTCCTTGTGTTGAATTCCGACGGTGAGATCGAACAATCCCTGCCCGTTCCGGACGGGATTCAAGGATACTTTAATGGGGGACGGGACTTGTACTATGCTGTCAGCGATCCCTCTTTGGCTATCTCCTCTACAACAGACGAAGAGCGTAGCCAGATTGTTTCGGTATACCATTTGTCCCAAGAAGGCGAATCGACAAGAATCGTTGGGATGATAAACACGGGTTTGTCGCCCTTCACCAAGAGCAATATTTCCGAATCCGACTTCTACACCATCGTGAATGGACAAGTTGCACGCCTTCGAATTGATCGTTACCTAGGACTAATCCTCGAAACTTATACGGACAAACCAAGCCATGAACTTGATGCCTATTCTTTTTCTGTGGAAACGATGACCCCAAGTGTTGAATCTGGCAATGTCATGATTGCTCAGAACACAGATTTCCTTCTATACAAAGAAAATTCCGCCTATGTAGCTTTGACCTATCACGTGAACAAAGGCACCTATGTGTATTACAATCATGGTTTGATTGCGTCAACCCCTTCACAAAATTTGATGAGGATTTCATTATTTGTCGATGGCGCAGCGGATTTTTCCACTTTACGAACTTATTCGAATGTAGACGACTCTCTCAGAGGATACTTATTCCTTCAGGATATGGATTATCTATTGTTTGAGGATTCCATTCAAATTTATGACACGATTCATACCAAATCTTATCAACTGGACGTTTCTTACGATGAAATATGCATTTCAGGAGAAGTGATTGCCGAATACGATGAAACGGAAAACGTTTTGTCTTTGTTGAATACGCAACATCCGTCGGATTATGTGATGACGGGTTCGAATTACCTAGCATCACCCGTGCTGTGTATTTTTGTCTTAGGTTTCGTTTTGTTGGTGGATCGTAATCTTTCTCGTTTCCAATTGGAGGTGAAATCATGAGTATCTTCTTGTTGGGTGGAGCGATGCTCATCGTCGCTGTTTGGCGATGGTTCGATTCCAAAACCTCTTGGAAAAATCGTCTTTTTGAAATGGCTTTGTCGGTGTCGATTGCCTTTACCATTGATGTGTTGCTATTTTTTGGAAACAAATGGTCCAGTTGGCTTGTCTATGGCGCCATCGCGACGGTTGTCTTGTTCGCTCTTAAGAAGTTGATTTTTCTACGCGATGATGAAAATCCACATTGGCGCTTCGAAATAGAGACTGCGGAAATGTTGCGCTCGATATTCATTTCTTTGATGTGGATTCTTCCTTGGGCAGTCCTATTTTCATGGTTTCCGCAACTTCATATGGCCATACAAATAATCCTTGTCGTGATGATCCAATCGTTGTGGATTCTTCGAAACAAGTATTGGAATCGTCATGTCAGGTATACGAATATCGGTATTTTGCTGGTATTGATTCCATTGTTATCTTTCATAACCTACAGTGTAGTCTGGCGGGATTTGGGTTTGGAGGATTCGATTTCGGTTCACCAAAACGCGCTTTTCACCCCCTCGCCGGATCTCGAAAAAATAGCGTCTTTATCGAATGAATCACACGTAATGTCACTATATTACGAAAGCGGGAACTTTACATACATTCTCTTGGAATCAGGATCACCAATGATAACCCGTTATCAGCTCATCCAAATTGATGCTTCATCAAACAAAATGACTACTTTGGCGGAGTTCATGTTCGGAGGTTTCTTCAAATTCAGTTCTGTCGACTGGAGCATTTCAGATCAAGCAGCGTATTATTCAGACCCGAAAGTGCTTATTCGGATGGACGAAAACGGTGCAGACTATCTTTACACAGGAGATGTCGCGACCTCCGAAGGTTTGGCGTCGCAAACCGTCCATATTGTTTACCAGAAAGAAAATGTCTGGCGTGTTCAAATAATGGATTCGGTCTACATTGAAACCGAAGAGGGTTTGGTTCTAACAGAAGGTTCGGACAGCATCTTGGTGAGTGGATATATTCCCTATACGCTTAGTGGCACCTTATACTATTTGGACTACGATGCCACCTATGATCAAATCAGAGCCTATGACTCCTCCTTCGTGGAAGATACCACAGGGGAGTATTTCCCAATGAGAGGGATTGATACGGATGCGTTATTTGGTGATCCTTCAATTACCACGAGTTATGCGGAAATTGTCCCATGCGTCATCAATTCAGAAGATAGAGAATTACTTTTTCTGGATGGTACTACCATTCGTTATCTCGAAGTAAGGATGTCGGACGGAGAAGTTTACACCGTCAGACTGCCCGGTCTCTTCAATCGAATCTATGCGACCGAATTTGGAAATGTGCTTGTGACGAAGTCGGGTGTCTACCGTTTTGAGGAAAGTTATCATCTCGCTTTCAATACGATGGCGCTTCTTGCTACACCAAAATTGGTTGTTCTTTCCCTCGGTTTGATAGCACTTCCTTTTCCCCAAAGAAGGAACGGTCGCAAATAAGATAAACAAAAATCGCCTCTTCAAAACAGGCGATTTTTTTATGCATCGAGAAAGTCATACTTCTTTTCGGTTTTCCTGAGTATAGAAACAATCACAAAGGAAAATGTCAGATAAAACGCAGCCGCAAGGAAGAAGGGAGAAACCGTAAAATCTCTGGAAACAACCTCTTTCACATTCCGTAAAATGTCGGAAATGGCAATGACAGTGACTAGTGCGGTATCTTTGATTAAAGTAATCACTTCATTGGTAATCGTTGGAAGTTCTTTTCGAATCGCTTGTGGTAGCACCACAAATCGATAAGTCTGTAGAAACCTTGCGCCTTCTACCGCAGAAGCTTCAAACTGGTCTTTCGGTGTGGATTCAATCCCCGCACGAAGAATTTCCGTGAAATACGCCGCATAGTTCAGGACAAACCCTACATAGGCGACCATCATGCGATCGACCATAATCCCAATCGCAGGAAGTCCATACATAAAGAAGAATAATTGTAACATTAAGGGAGTGCCTCGAAACAACCAAGTATAAAATCGAATGAACTTGGTCAATAAGGTCCATTTCGTTCGCGCCGCGACGGCGATCGCGATGCCAAGCGGAAACGAAAAGGCCAGGGTAACAAAGAAGATCTTTGTCGAGACCCAGGCCCCCCCAAGTAAATACTCCGCCGTTTGAATCAAATAATCCATGGATTAGTCGAGGAAAATGTCCTCTCCAAACCAAGTGATGGATATTTCCGCTGCCGTTCCATCATCACGCATCGCTTGAAGTGCGCTATTGAACATTTCCGCGAGGTCGGTATCTCCCAAACGGAAGCCGATGCCGTATTCTTCATCACCAAAATCTTCACTGGCGATTTGGAAGGAATCCGACGTTTGAGAAATCATATAACGACCCATGATTTCATCCATGACGACCGCATCAATCACACCATTTTTCAGATCAAGTAATGCTTGATCGTAGGAATCGTATTGAACAAGTTCGCCCAACGAATCCACAATCGCATTGGCGTTGACCGCTTCTTCCGCGGCACTCGAGATTTGAACCCCTACTTTCAAACCCGCCAAATCCGCAATCGTATCAATGGAAGATCCACCCGCTGTAATCACGATTTGTTTGTTTGCGAGATAAGGTTCCGAGAATGTCATCTCCAATTGTCTCGCGTCGGTAATGGTCAAACCGTTCCAAATCATATCAATCGTTTTGGCATTGAGTTCCAACACTTTGGAATCCCACTCAATCGGTAAGAATTGAACATCGACACCGAGTCGATTGGCAACTTCTTTTGCCAAGTCGACATCAAACCCAACCAAATCGCCAAAGTCATCCACAAATCCCATCGGTGCGAACGTGTTATCGAGTCCTACAATAAAATATCCTCGTTCTTGGATTGTATCCCAAGAGCTTGTCTCCGTATCGGAGGTGCATGCGGACAGTGCAAATACCGCCATCATGCTCATCATCAATAATGCTAGTTTTTTCATCTTGTTTCACCTCTGTGCACCATTATACTTTATCGCTTTAGTATTGTAAAGTATAAAAGCGTAGAAATGAAATGAAAACGGTTGTCATCCAACCGTCATTGTTTGTCTTTCAGTTTTTCGAGGACCATTCGATAGCCGTCTGCGCCATAATGAAGTGACTTGTTAACGCGGCTAATCGTGGCGGTCGAGGCGTGGGTTTGTAAGGAAATCGCTTGATAAGGAACGCCAGCATCCAACATTTTGACAACGCGCATACGTTGTCCCATATCTTGAATTTCTTTGATGGTGCATAAATCTTCAAAAAAACGATAACACTCTTCTTTATCCTTGAGTTTTAGGATTGCGTCGAATAGCAACTCGATATCATCGCTTCCGAATTTCGAACGATAGCTCATACAACATCACCTCTCGTCCCATTATAGCATGAATGTTTTATTTTGGAAAGGGGGCGTGGTGTGCCTATTTTTTGATTCGCAGAAGCAAGGCTCCCAAAACAAAGACAATCGTGATGGCAGCCGCAATCATGGCACTTGCCAAATAGATTTCTTCGACATCATAGGCTTCGGTGTCGCCAAGAAACAAATATAGTATTGGCGCAAGCAAGGCGATGACATACCACAGGATTAACATTTTCATCCGTCCTGAAGCAATATCGCTTCTTTGTCGGGACGACATAGTAGAAATCGCGCTAGATTCAAGGACAAAAAAGCTCGTGATGGAAAAAACCATCAGAAGCCCACCTAGGACAAACCAAACAAGGAAAGAATCGCTTCTGCTTTTCAACAAAGCCATACCGACGGCCATCAATGCTATTCCAGAAAGCATGATCGAAATGGATACCAAAGTGGCGCGTCGTCTTTTTTCAGGGAAAACGTCCTCCGCGGTGGTGGACTGTTCGGAAATGGAGCCAAGCATTTGGTCTGCGGAAAGCGAAAGGACACTTGCGATTTTCGCAATCATACCGACTTCAGGCATTCCTCTTCCGGTTTCCCATTTGGAAATCGTTTTCGGGCTGACAAAAAGCAGGTCTGCTAATTCTTGTTGGGTCAAATTCATCTCTCTCCGTTTAGATCGAATCAATTCGTTCATATTCATCATATCACCTCATGCTTCATTATGGCATCTTCGGCTCGAAAAGTCACTCTATGACACGTAGGAAAAGTCTACTTAGCGTGATACACCCGCGATTCTTGATTC
>JAQVKB010000089.1 GCA_028694875.1 Candidatus Izemoplasmatales bacterium | reverse complement strand
ATCGCCTCAAGCTCGATCACTTCGAGATGATCGACATCCATAGGATTCAGTAGATCGGTTTCGATGAGTTGGATACAGTACAGGTTTTCGAGTGGAATACTCGTCTTGTTCAACATCAAATACCATGACCGATCGTTTCCGGATAGATGATCCACCGTGAACAAAGTGGATTGATCTGGATGGATATGCAAAATCAGCTGGGTCGAATCAAAATCGGGTAATTTAGCGCGTTCATCTTCGATCTCTTGAAGTGCATATTCGGTGAGAAAACTCGAAAGATCTTCTCCACGTTGAAACACATAGGTGCCTGATATGGAAGGTTCGCCTTCAAGAATATAGATCGATGCCTGAAAAGGAATCCCAACATAAGCAGTGCCTACACAACTCGTCAGCAATGCCATTAGTAGACATAGCAACAAAAGATACACTTTTTTCATCGACATTTCTCCTCCCTTTTCAAGCGAGTCACCATCCGCGAGACTGAAGATGAATCTATTATACTGATAAGAAAAAGTGGCGTCAATAGAGAACGGAAAGTTTAATATATTCTTAATTTACAGCGTTTATCCTGTGAAAACAAAAAAGAACGCCTCTAACTCGGGGCATTCTTCGACATATTTTGTTTGAAATCACGGCGTTCTTATGCAGTTTCTCCGTTTTGTTTCTTTGCGGCACGAATCATCAAAGCGACCATCTTGTTGGAAAAAGCCACAGGGTCTTTGACTGGAAGTCCTTCGATCAACAAGGCTTGATTGTAAAGCACTGTCGCAAAATCCGCAAGATCTTCTTTCGAATCCAAATAGACATTTTCAATTGCCTTAAACAACTCATGCTTCGGATTGATTTCGAGAATCTTGTCCGCTTTCATTTTCTTGTCTCCAGGCATTTGGTTCATCACCTTTTCCATTTCAAAGGACAAACCTTCACCCGAGACGAGACATACGGGGGAATCGGTAAGACGGGTGGACAATTTGACATCAGACACTTCGTCTTTCAAAATTTCTTGAAGGGCTTCAAGAAGCGTCTTGTTTTCATTTTCCAAATCTTCGATGGTTTTCTTTTCTTCTTCATCAAGGATGTTGAGATCCCCTTGATTGATCGATTTGAAGGGTTTCTTGTCGTATTCATGGAGAATTTGGATCATGAACTCATCGATTTCGTCGGTGAATACGAGGACATCAAACCCTTTGGATTTGATCAAATCCATCTGTGGGCTGACCTTGATGGCCGACTTGGAAGAGGCACTTCCATAATAAATCGCATCTTGGCCTTTTGGCATCGCTTCGACATATTCCTTCAACGTGATGACATCATCTTTGTTGGCGGTTTGGAATAGCAACAAATCTTGCAAGAGTTCTTTCTTCTCGCCAAAATTATCATAGACACCGTATTTCAAATTGACGCCAAATTCTTTGAAGAATTTCGCGTATTTCTCACGGTCGTTTTTCAGGGTCTTTTCGAGTTCGGAAAGGATTTTCTTTTCGAGGTTTTGGGCAATTTTGGTGAGTTGATGATTCTTTTGAAGAATCTCACGGCTAATATTGAGCGAAAGATCCTGGCTCACAACAACACCTTTGATGAAACGCAAGTAATCCGGCACGAGCTCTTTGCATTTATCCATGACAAAGACATCTTTGGCGTAAAGTTGAAGTCCCTTTTCGTATTTCTCCGAATACAAGTTGTAAGGTGCTTTTTCAGGAATAAAGACAAGCGATTTGTAGGTCAAGGCGCCTTCGATGTTATTCCAGAGCGTAAACAATGGATTGTCATAATCATAATACGTGGATTTGTAAAACTCATTCAAGTCCTCGTCGGTGACGTCGGATTTGGCCTTGTTCCAAATGGGCGTTTGGGAATTGATCGTCGTGTTTTCCGTGACGGTATCATATTTGCCTTCGACTTCATTTCCTTCTTCATCCAATACAGGAACGGATTTCTCTTCTTCCATGGTAATCGGATATTTCACATAGTCGGAATATTTCTTAACGAGGCTACGAATCTTGTAGGCTTCCAGGAATTGGTCGTAATCTTCGCCTTCTTCATTCTTGCGAAGCGTCAAGGTGATTTCGGTACCGCGAGATTCTTTCGTGGTTTCTTCGATGGTGAAGGACTCTTCGCCTTCACTAATCCATTTGTATGCCACTTCGGAATAGGGACTCTTGGTGACGACTTGAACTTTTTTGGCAACCATGAAGGATGAATAAAATCCGACACCGAATTGACCGATCAAATCGGTATCCTTGAGTTCTTTTTCTTTGAACTTCTGTAAAAATTCCAACGTACCGGATTTGGCAATCGTTCCGAGGTTGTTGATGAGCTCGTCGTAAGTCATGCCAATGCCATTATCACTAATTTTGACTTTTCGATGTTTTTTGTCGACTTCAAGGTGAATTTCGTATTCGTTCGTCTTTTCGAGCGAATCATCCGTCAAACTGGTAAGGTGATACTTATCAATCGCGTCCGAAGCATTCGAAATCAACTCGCGAAGGAAGATTTCCTTGTTGGTGTAAATTGAGTGGATCATCAGATCCAGCAAACGTTTGGATTCCGTTTTGAATTCCATTTGTTCTCTCATGAGATACCTCCTAGATGTTTTTTCCAATATCTATTATACCATACTCATTAGCACTGTCAACTATTGAGTGCTAACTGAATGACAAAAAAAATCCACCATAGGTGGACTTTACTATAAATTGTAGTTGAGAAGCCTGCGCTCGAAGAATACCAGACCCACCACAAGGCAGAAAATAAAGCTTGCGGCCATGTAGGGGAGATTGTAGGCGATGAAGGAATAAAACCATGGATTCATGTTGGCGAGGTCCGCATAGTAACTCCAAATCAAGACTCCCGAGAAACTATGCGACAGGTATCGTAGAAACGATCCAAGAGCAATACCAAGAATAAATGATTTTCGGTCTGTCAACGCGTTTTTGAACAGCCCAGCGAATCCCAGAACGGTAAAGGCGACGCCATAATCGAGCAGGAACATCAGCATAAATTTCCACCATCCGTTGTCGATGATGTAGGCAAAGACGCCATATCCGAGCGCTTCCGCCAGCAAAGCTTGCAAGATTCCAAAGAGGAACCCCGCGACGAGGCCTGGTTTCAGCCCGCGACGATACGCGACAAAGAAGATTGGCAACATCGCAGGAGAAATCGATCCACCATATTTAAACGGCGAAAACAATCCAGCAATGACGTCGAAGACGAGGGCGATTGCGACCATGATCGCAATCTCAGTGATGATACGTGTTTGTTGTTGTTGTTGTTGTTTCATGGTTCTCCTCCTTTCCGGAAATGAAAAAACAACCGCTCAGAAATAAGCGGTTGCCTGACGAACCCAGAAACATTCCTACGCTGGCATTATCCAGATCAGGTAAGGTCTATCACGGCACAGTGATACTCTCAGCCCGGTACCCCGAGCTCCCCTTATTCTTCCGTCTTCATTATATCACACGCACACGCGTTGGACAAATGAAATCCTAGATTTTTAAGAAGAGGGTTTCAAAGTCTTCCATCGATTTGTATTCACGGATGGGGATATTCTCTTCTTCCAAGATTTGGAGTAGATGCTTTTCGTGCGCATGCAGCCAATGGGAAAATGGCGATTTTGCTTTAGGAAATCCTGTGGCGTTTGGAAACATCGCCTTGGTTTCCTTCTCAATCAAATGGGTTATGAAATATTGTTTATATACTGATGTCGTCGCATGGCCCTTTTGATAGATCGACTTCAATTCTTCGTAGAAGCCACTTTTGGATGGCACGACAGGTTCGACTTTCTTGGTTACGAATTCTTCGGTATCAAGAATCATTTTGTGCGCCAAGCTACGTGTCGGCTCTTCAATTAAGAATTTAATGTTTTCCAAAAAGAGTGGTGGAAGTTCAAGGGGTGCGAGTTCGTTTTCAAAATCCATCATGCCACGGCGAAGAGGCGTGTGGTTTTGATAGGCCACGGCCATCGCGCATTTGATCAAGATTTCCGGTAACGTCTCGGGATACTCAAAAAACAACCGCTTGGCTTCGTCAATCAAGCCCGGTATTTTTTCTTCGAAACGTTGAAAGTGGACGGTATACGAACGGATTTCTTCAAAGCGATTGAAACAAGCATCGTTTCGGTGGTAGACAATTTGCCCTTCCAAAATCAACGAAGTCAATGGATCATCATAATTGGCAATGGCTTTCAGCCGATCCCACGAAATCGGGAAAAAATCATATCCAATGTCGTCGATGATGACTTGAAACGAGGCTTGGTATCCTCGTGGTGTGCTTGGCACAAAGAACAAATCGATGTCGGACTTTTCATGCATCTTTCCACGGACAAACGATCCATACGCACAAATGAGATCAATGTCTTCGGCGAAATGGTGACGAACATAATCAGTCACCATTTGAATATAGGCGTTTTCTTTCATGTAAGCCTCCTTGCTAGGAGATGATTTCCAAAATAATTTTCGGAGCGATGACGTCTTCTCGGACGAGTTCAAACGCTTCTTCCAGGTCTTGGTAAATTTCCTTCGAAACAGGCTTATCCGCATAAATATAGGCTAATACATCGCCCTTCTTGACGGAATCGCCAATCTTTTTTTCAAGAACAATTCCTACCATCGGGTCAATGGTATCTTCTTTGGTGGCACGTCCGCCGCCAAGTTTCATCGAAGCGAGACCGATAGAGGCTGCTTTGATGCGTTGGACGACGCCATCCGAAGAAGCTTGGAAAGGAAGAACTTCTTTGGCGCGGACAAAGGTATCCATGCTTTCCATAATTCCCCCCTGTGCTGCGATGAATTCGTTGAATTTTGCGAGCGCTTGCCCATTGTGAAGTTGGGTTTTGGCGAGCGCTTTGGCTTCTTCCAGTGTTGCTGCTTTGTCCGCGTAGTAGATCATCGCGCCGGCAATCTCGACACATAGTGTTTCCAAATCTTCTGGGCCGTGTCCGGATAAGGTTTCCACCGCTTCTTTAACTTCAAGACGATTTCCAATCGCATGACCCAAGGGTTGGTCCATGCCGGTAATAAAAGCCGTCACTTTTTTGCCAAAGGATGCGCCAATCGAAACCATGATGCGAGAGAGTTCTCTGGCATCTTCGAGTGTTTTCATAAAGGCACCATCGCCAATTTTGACATCCAAACAAATCACATCGGCACCTGACGCGAGTTTTTTACTCATGATGGAAGATGCAATCAATGGAATTGAAGGCACGGTTCCTGTCACATCGCGAAGGGCATACAACAATTTGTCGGCTGGGACGATTTCCCCAGTTTGTCCGGCAACAGCGATTCCAATTTCATTGACCTGTTTTAAAAATTGTTCTTCGGACAAATCAATGCGACAACCTTCAATCGATTCAAGTTTGTCGAGTGTTCCACCCGTATGTCCTAGACCTCTACCGGATAGTTTTGCGACTTTCGCGCCGCAACTGGCAACGAGTGGCGCCAGGATGAGCGTTGTCTTATCGCCAACGCCTCCGGTGGAGTGTTTGTCCACTTTCACCCCGTCAATTTTGGATAAATCAATCACATCACCACTGTAAAGCATCGATTTCGTTAAAAATGATGCTTCTTGTTCTGTCATCCCTTGGAAATAAATGGCCATCAACCAAGCGCTCACCTGATAATCAGGGATTCTTCCT
>JAQVKB010000088.1 GCA_028694875.1 Candidatus Izemoplasmatales bacterium | reverse complement strand
TCCTTCCAAATACGCCGTGGAAGGGATGATGTTATGGGTTGTGCCCGCATGAACTTGAGCGATGGTGAGCACCGCAAGATCTAAAGGATTTTTGCGTCTTGACACAATTGTTTGGGCACCCATGATCACTTCAGCGGCCATCACAATCGGATCAATCGACAAATGGGGATACGCTGCATGGGCACCGCGTCCTTGAAGCGTGATTTTGATGGTATCGGCCGAAGCCATCGCTTCACCTTTCTTGATGGCGACAGATCCGCTCGGATACATCGGCGCAACATGAAATGCATAGAAGGTCTCGACATCATCAACCAAGTGAGAATTTACGACGCCATAGGCTCCGCCCGGATTCGGGCCTTCTTCGGCTTCTTGGAAAATCAATTTGACCGTGCCTTTCCAAGAGTCTCTATGATCAACCAAAAACTTGGCGGTCATCAAGAGCATCGCAGTATGCGCATCGTGACCACACGCATGCATTTTTCCTGGCACCAACGAACAATAATCGAGTTCGGTATTTTCTTCGAGAATCGGAAGTGCATCGATATCGGCGCGAAGTCCAATGATCGGGCCAACCCCGTTTTCGATGATTCCAAGCAAAGAGTTTTTCCCGACATGAGGAAGAACTTGGATTCCCCATTGGCTCAATTGATGTTGAATATAGTCGTGCGTATTCGCCACATCAAACCCTAACTCAGGATGTTGATGAAGATACCTACGGTGTTGTATGAGTTCCTCTTTGTATGGAAGTACATCCTTCATTTGAAACATTGAAATCCCTCTTTTCATGGTGAATATCGAAGTTCAATCTTGGATTGTTCAGCACGCTTTTTCAAATGGTTCAAAGTTTCTTGGTACCATGTATCGTTGTGTTGTAGAAAAACTTGTTGCCAAAGATTTTCCACCTCAGGTCCCAATCGACAAGCGATTTGAAATAACGCTTGCTGATCGATGGCATCTTTGATATTGAGTCGATCGACCATCAGATAATCGACATGATCTTTCACAAGGTCAAACAACGTATCAATATCCGAAATCCCTGGTAGTAACGGCGCAAAAAAGACATAGGTGCGAATTCCTTGCTCATGAAGTTTTTGCAGCGCTTTGACTCTCGAACGTGGGGTTGAGGCCCCGGGTTCAAACCATGTTGAAGCCGGATCATCCATTCCGATGGAAAAACCTACTTCCACGGAATTCATTTGCAAAAACAAGTCCAGGTCTCGCAAGACCAAATCCGACTTCGTGAGAATCGAGATTTGGAGTTGCGACTCGACAATGCTTTCGAGAATTTTTCTCGTCGCAAGAGTGGTCGCTTCCACAGGTTGATACGGATCCGTCATCGGAGAAAACATCAGCGAGGATCTCCCAGTCCCTTTGGGAATCAAGGTGTTTGGAAACTTGCGTTCATAGACATAAGTGCCCCATGAAGAAAGTGGAAATCGTTTCTCGAAATGTTTGGCATAACAATAAACACACCCATGCGTGCAACCTACATAGGGGTTACACGCAAACTCGCCAAGCTTCGTTTTGGTCATGAATTGCTTGGCGGGGATACTCGGTATCATCCTTCTTGCTGGACAAGACCTTCCAGTTTTCGGGCTGCGAAGAAACCGACCACAAACGTGGCGGCGGCACCAAGAAGAGTCCATCCGTTATTCAAGAGATATCGACCGAAGTCGACATAGATTGGATTTTGGTTATCATAGAGAAGCGCGCTTTGCTGATCATGGATTTCAAACAAAATCACGACAGCGGAAGCAATCACAAACCCGATGATGGCATAATAGGTAATGACTTTATAGTGTTTTAAAGCATATTCAATCACGCGACTAAAAATCACAATTCCCGCAGCGGCACCAAGACCAAATGGAATTAATACGGACAAATGACTGGATAATTGACTGAAATCGAGGATATTACCAATCACGTCGGTCACAATCAGGGTATAAAAGCCCAATACCATTAATAATGCGGAACCGGAAATACCTGGGATAATCATCGTTGTTGACGAAGCCATTCCGATGAAAAACAACAAAATCATTGTGCCAAACGTCACTTGAATGGAGGTGGTGGAACCACTTCCAACCATTTTAAAGATCAACAACATCGCGACCAAAGCAATCGACAGAAGAAAAGCAACCACGTGGGAAGGTTTGACAGGCTCATGCTTCACTTCTTGAGATAACGATTTGAGACCGCCTAAAATCAAACCAACAAAGAAAAAGAGAATCATCATCGAATTCAGATTCAACAAGATGCCAAGCAGTTTGGCAAGGGACACCACGGAAATCGCGATTCCCAAAAATACTGGCAACAAAAACAACACACTCTTCTTGAACTCTTTGAACACGTTGCCAATCGCATGAAGAAGTTTGTCATAGATTCCAAGATAAATCGCGAGGGTTCCACCGGAAACCCCCGGGATAATAAAGGCAATTCCAATCAAGAAGCCCTTCGCAAACAATGAAAATTGTTGTTTCATCTTATTCCTCCTGAAGAATAGCATCTCCAATTAAATCATAACCAAAAGCATCCGTGATTTTCACATTGACAACATCGCCAATTTGAAGGATGTTTGTCGATTGAAAGACCACTTGACCATCAATGTCATCCGGCGCGAACGCATACGATCTTCCATAATAGAACTTGGAGGAGGGATCATATGCTTCGATGATTGTCGTGTAGACGCCACCTATATGACTACGGTTTAATTTTCTCGCCACTCTTTTTTGAACACTCATCAATTCGTGATGTCTTCTTTGAATGGTTTCCGGATCAATTTCATCTAGATACTGATAAGCTTTGGTTCCTTCTTCTTTTGAATAAGGGAAAACCCCAAGTCGATCGATTTGGGCTTCTTGAAGAAAAGCAACCAGCTTCTGGTGATCTTCTTCTGTCTCTCCCGGAAATCCCGTAATAAGAGTAGACCGAAAAATTGCATGCGGAATCCGCTCGCGAATTCGCTGAAATAACTGACGATGAAATGCTTCGTCTTTCCGACGCAACATCCGTTTCAACACGGGTGTTGAGATATGTTGAATTGGAATATCAAAATACGGTGCGATTTTGGGGTTTTTGGCGACGGTTTCAATCAATTCCTCGTTGATTTCATCGGGATACAGATAAAGCATTCGAACCCAAACAATACCCTCAATCTCGGTCAGTCGATTCAATAATTTGGGTAGCAAAGACGAATGATCCTTTGTTAAATCTGTGCCATACCTGGTGGTATCTTGGCTAATCAAATTGAGCTCTTTCGCACCTTGACGAACTAACTGTTCACACTCCGCAACGATTTCATCGTAATCTCGAGAACGAAATGAGCCGCGAATCAACGGAATCGCACAAAAAGCGCAGCGATTGTCGCAACCCTCACTCATCTTAATATATGGGGTCACAGAACTCGAAACCAACATTCTTCGCTCATACGACAAAGGCAGAAATTTGAGCGACGTATCGCCAAACACATCCGATAAGATCAAATGAATCCGCGGGTAATCTTTGAGCGTGATGATACGATCGACAAACGGCATATCATTCTCAAGTTCTTTTCGATACCGTTCGGCATAGCATCCTGCCACAATCAGTTTCTTACCATACGACTTCATTTCCAAAATCGTCTCGACAGTCTCCTGTCTTGCGCTTTCGATAAATCCACACGTGTTGATGATGATGGCATCCGCTTCTTCAGGGTTCACTACAATTCGAATCCCCGCCGCTTGCAATACACCTAAAATGAGCTCGGAATCCACTTGGTTTTTGGCACATCCGAGCGATACAAATCCTACTGAAATCATGTTTTCACTCCAAACTTCTATGGTAACCATTATACTTGAAAAACGGGATGAAAGAAAGAGAAAAGAGGATCAAGCGACCCTCTTATGTAGCAATATTTAAGAATTGGGAATTATACAGATCCGCATACACACCATTTTTGGCGAGCAGTTCTTGATGATTGCCTTGTTCGACAATTCGTCCGTGTTCCATGACGAGAATCGTCGATGCTTTTTTAATCGTGGATAGACGGTGAGCAATGACAAAACTTGTTCTGCCCTCCATCATGAAGTTCATGGCGTTTTGAATATACGCTTCCGTTCTCGTATCCACGGAAGAAGTTGCTTCATCCAAAATCAAGATTTTCGGATTGAAGAGAATCGCGCGGGCAATCGTCAATAATTGCTTCTGCCCTTGCGAAATATTCGAAGCATCTTCTTTGAGTACTGTTTGATATCCTTCGGGTAATGTCTCAATGTAATGGTGGACATGCGCTTGTTTGCACGCGGAAATGACTTCTTCCATCGTCGCATCATCTTTTCCATACGCCACGTTCTCAAAAATCGTACCGGCAAAGAGCCATGTATCTTGGAGTACCATCCCGAATTGCTTGCGCAATTCTTCACGAGGAACGTCCGTGGATTTCACACCATTCACTTCGATGGCACCGCCATCGAGTTCATAGAACCGCATAAGCAAGTTCACGAGCGTTGTTTTTCCAGCGCCAGTGGGACCGACAATCGCGATTTGTTTTCCGGGTTCCACCGAGAGATTCAAATCTTTGATGAGTTCTTTGTCTTTGACATACGAGAAATCGACGTCTTAAAGGGTTACTGAGCCGACTTTTTGATCGACAAACTCCGCAACCTTTTGTTCGAAGACCTCTTCTTCGGCATCCAATAGTTCGAAGATGCGTTCCGCACCCGCGACCGTGGACTGCAAAGTATTGACAATGTTCGCCATATTCAAAATCGGGTTGACGAAGCTTCGTTGGTATCCCACAAACGTGGTGATATCACCAATGAGAAGTGGTGGAACGCCACCCGCCAAAACCGCACCCACGATGACCACCGCGACATAACCAATGTTCGAAATGAAGTTCATAATCGGGAACATCAATCCGGAGAGGTATTGCGCACTGCTCATTTCATCGCGTAAACGAAGGTTAATTTCTTGGAATTCGTTGTAGGAATCTTCTTCTTTCCCAAACAGTTTGACGACACGATGGGCGGTGAAATATTCTTCGATAAAGCCATTCAAATTGCCGAGTTCTTTTTGTTGGCGAATGAAACGCGCTTGCGAGCGCTTCGCGATTTTAGAGACAACAATCACATAGAACGGCAAGATGAGCAAGGAGATGATGGTGAGCTTCCATGAGATCGTGAACATCATAATCAAGACGCCAATCACCGTGAGAATCGATTGAATGACCTGAATCAAACTTTGTTGGACACTCATGACAACCACGTCGACATCGTTTTGGAATACCGAAAGGATGTTTCCTGTTTGGTGTTCATCATAGTACTTGATTGGCAAGGTTTCAAGTTTGTCGCGAAGCGCGTTCCGGAAGTTTCTTCCGAGATTCGCACTGACGATATTGCCAATCCAGAACGAGACGGTTTCAAACAAGAATCGTACGAGGTACATCACCAAGATGATCAAGAAATTCTTGACGATTTGATCCACGACATCGGCCGGAGCCATGTTCATGATCTTGAGTTGCAATAAGTTCATGATGTCTTTTTGATAGACAGGGGAGTAGACAATCACAAAGGTGACGATGATGGTCAGTAAAATAATCGCGAGGAGTGCGGCGGATTGCGGTTTCAAGAACCGAATCAAACGCGAC
>JAQVKB010000087.1 GCA_028694875.1 Candidatus Izemoplasmatales bacterium | reverse complement strand
TTGGCTTTTTCACGAACCAAGACATGCAGAAACATGTCATAGATTCCCTGATCCTGTCGTTTGAAGAAGAATCCATATTCTGGATCAAACAAAAAATAGGATTTGCTTTCGGATTGTAAGAAGGTTCGAGACAATCCCGGCATGAGTACGTATGGGAACTCGAGACCTTTTGATTTGTGAATGGTCATCATCTTGACCGTATCCCGACTCCAATCGATGGGTTGTTCAAACGCAATGTCTAGCGCCGGATTATCCTCCATATCTTGAAGATAATCAATGATCTCTTGAATCGACTTTGGTTGAAAACCATCTACAATCTCCACAAAACGATCGAGTCGATCGAGCGCCATCCATGGTTCTTTGGTTCCTTCAAGAGATGGAACTGTATGGAGTCGATCAAGGACTTCTTCCATCCAAAGCTTTGGAGACATGTGCTGCCAAAGACTTGCCAAAGTCGAAATCAATGTCATCGAAGGGCCATAGGTAGGATCCGACATGGTTAGGTTCCATGCCTCGATACTATCGCCAGATAACGAGTGGACAAAATCAAACAACTCCAGATCGGAGGCGCGGAACCAAAAACTCCTTTGAACACCCAGAAAAGCGCGCTGAAATTCTTGTAAAGAAGCACTGTCATCCAAGAATGTTTGCATGAGTTCCATCAACACGCGAATCGAACGGATTTCATCGCCATCCCCTAGTCGATTTTCACGAATCGTTTGGTAGGGGATTCCATATTGATTGAGCGCTTCTTCATAGATCGTAAAATGCGATTTTCGATCCACAAGGATGACATAATCGCGCCATTCAGACGGTTTCATGGATTGTTCTTTGAGACAGGTCACAAGATCAACGCCATGGCCTGAAGCAATTCGACTCGCGAGAAGATTGGCTTCATGGCGTGCTTGGAAAAAAGTTGGATTTTCTTGCTTCAACGCTTCACTATCAAAGGAATGGATCAGAATTCCTGGGATAGGATCTTTGCGAATATCAAATCCATGATTTCCATATTGTAAGGCTTGATTCGCACGATAATCGATGCCGCCAATTTCGTCATCCATCATGGGTTCAAATAACGTATTAATAGCTTGTAGGACCTCGGATCTTGATCGGAAATTTTCCGATAACACAATGACTTCTCCACCTTGGCCTGACGAATATTCGTGAAACTTCCTCGCAAAATTGGCGGGATTGGCGTTTCGAAACCGATAGATGGACTGCTTCATGTCGCCTACCATAAAGACATTCTCATGTGCAATCAAAGAAATCAAATACTCTTGAAAGTCATTCGTATCTTGATATTCGTCGATCATAATTTCATGGGTTTTTCCTTTGATGTCTTCACGAATTTCGGACTCGTTTTCGAACAAAGAAATCGCCATATTCATGACCATGGCATAATCCGCAAAGTTGCGTTCTTTGGCTTGTTGATTGAGTAATTCAAAGTACTGATCCGCTAATTGTAACATCGTTTTGACGTGCGGTTGTTGTTCCGCAAGCGAGGATCGAAAATCTGCAATCGATGAGATATGCAAATCAGCAATCAATTTTTGCGAAAAGGTCAAAGCGTTTTTTAACGCCTCATGATTTGTGCTGAACCATTCCGCGTCTTCATCTTCCGCGTTGAGTGTGGGCTTCCTGGGGATACCAAACGAAAGCATACACTCGATGAGAGTACCAAAATCTGCTTGATCAACACGTTGTATAAATGCGGAAAGCATCTCAAAATAGCGATGATTACGCCATCGATCTGTTTCTTGAGATTGTTGAACAAACGACGACAAAAGAACTTTAAAGTCGCTGACTCGCTCCATGAAAAGTGATTGAAATTCGTTGGTAATACGGTCGAGAAAAACATCGGAAAAGAATTGTTCTGGATATTGTTGAATCCAAACGCGAGGTTGAGGAATCAAGGATAGCCCTTGAATTAGGACATCGAGTCCTTCTTCGAGGCGACGGTCCCCTTTGGAAAAGAATGCTTTGACAGTTTCAACAAAAGGTTCTTCTTTTCGAAGGTATGCTTCTGTCAATACTTGTTTGAAAATCGTCTTCCGGAATCGCTCAAATACAATCGAATCCGTAATCGTTATTCGTTCGCGACGTCCGAAAAATCGTCGGTTTGTTTGTACCACATCAAGGCAGAATGCATCAAAAGTCATGATCTTTGCTTCGGGTAACTTTCGAACTTGGTCTTGAAGATTCAATTCGACAAGACGACTCCGAATCCGCTTACGCATCTCTTCGGCCGCCGCATTGGTAAAAGTCAGAATAATCAGCCGGTCAATTGGAATCCCTTGGAGTGCCTTTTGAATGACTCTTTCCGTCAATACGGTGGTTTTCCCGGAACCAGCTCCTGCAGAGACTAATATAGGATGACCACTCGCTTCAATACTATGTTGCTGAGAGATGGTAAAATTACGCTTCATCTTCGTCACCTCGCAGTTCCTCTTCGACTTCAGACGGCGAATTTTTCCCATGACAAATCGCCGAGTAAGGACAGTACTCGCAACTCTGAGATACAGATTTTCCAGGGATTATGGCTTTCGGGTTGATGGCGAAATCTCTGGATTTAATATTGGAAATCACTTCTTGTAACATCAAATCGACTTCCTCAATCCAAGATTCAAAATCAGGAACTGAAAGGATACGCTTGGGGCTTTTTTTGAGAGAACCGTCATTCACATGTGTGATTCCTTTTAACAATGCATCTGGGGCGAATTGTGCTATCAAGTCTGGCTCATTGATGATGACGCCATCATAGGCATATGTCGTCAACCGTTTGTCAGGATCATGATTCTTTTTGGAACTAGCAGTATCAATTGGTTGATAAAATAGTCCCAATATTTGATCCCTCGATGAGAGTGGCTGCTTACGAAGCAAACTTGCGTAGATTGGTAATTGAGCTTGTTCTAGTTGCAAAACAGCGTCCGCAACATATTTGGTGGATCCACTTTTGTAATCCACAAGAATGAGGTAATTTTTCTCTGATTCCAAGACGAAAATCTGATCAATTTTCCCGTGAAGATGAAAATCCTCTTCCAATGTCAAAGGAACAGAAAGGGATAATTCACTGGGCCCCGTTGAAAAGGATGAAAGATGGCGTATGGTGTGGATGTCCGATTGCATCTGCGACAATCTCTCCGTCATCAAAGGAAGGAATACGTTCCATTTCTCCGCTTCTTCCGTAGGAAATTCATTCCAATGCTTTGATAAGATCTCCGAGAGGTTCACGACTTGATTCTTTGCATCGAGCTGAAGAACTTCGTGCGCGACATTACCCCAAAAAAGTGGATAAGTTGTTTTAAAAGGAGCTAACTTCATGAAATGAGTCAATAGAAATTGGAAGCGACAAAGGGAAAACGTGTCCAAAGATGTCGCAGAAAGCGAAATTCCTTTGGAACGCCAAGTATTCATCAACTCTACGGATATTCCTTGGAAATCATGGCGGTAGCGTTTATGAGGTGATGGATGGTTCAATCTGTGTAACGATGGAAATCTTCGCCAATCAAGATTTGGAATCGCTCTTTCTTTGAATTGTCGCTTCGTATGAGGGAAATAGGGGTCTATTTCTTTTCCTTCCAAGCGTAGCGCAAAGCATAAGGTTATATGACGAGTTGACTCAAGAAACAATTCAAAGTCATATTGTGCTGCCTTTTCCTCGTCAAATGAAATAGGATATCCAATTTCTTGTTTTTCATCGTCACGTAGAAAGGATGGGTGTTTTGAAGCAAACATATTACTGACTGGAGCTAACACATAGATGCGGTTCAATTCTGCGTTGTTGATCATGGATTGTGTTGTCATTTGAAGTCCACGAATTGTTGATGGAATATTCACATCGACTTCTTCCAACCATTCGGATAAAATCGCGGCATGCGCGATGTACTCATCATCCTCAAATTGATTGCATAAACTGGCGAACACGCCAAAAGCAGTTTCTTCTTCCAAAGTAAACATTGGACGAGCACTTTGTAGTTCGAGAACCGCTTCTGCGAAACCGTGCAGACGTAGATTTTGAAGAAACCGATGAAAGATTGGAAACGAGGACAATTTCACTTTTTGTTCGAATGAAACTGGAATGTTGGCATCTTCAAAATACCGTTTTAGGACTCGAATCTGCTCGTGTGAAGCATGGACAATTGCAATTTGATGGGGAAGTATTCCATTCTCCAAATCAGAGAGGATTAACGAGATCACATCGCGAATCATGTTTCGTTCATCTTGCGACTCGATGGTGTGAATCACCTCATTGGTGGGGTTCGGAGAGATGAAACACGATTCTGCCTGAGGCAAAGGTTTTGGAATGGACGGAGAATATTGAAGCAATGAGGTATTGAATGGATGAATTTTCATCGAAACGTGATGAATGAGACGATGAAGACTTTGCAGGCGTTTGGAAGTAAGCGTAGAAATTTCCATATTTTGAATCCAAGGGAGAAGCATGAGCGCATTCAAAGCTTCATTTGCGTTCACCTCAAGAATTTCCATCGCGATTGCAATTTCAGTCAAGGAAGGAGACAGAAAAAGGTCTCTTGGAGTAACTAATTTGGCTTGTAGTAACATCCCGTTTTGACCCGCGAAATGGATCCAACGCTTTTGTTCGGATGGAGACATTACTATCGTAACTGTAGAATCATTCAAAATTTTTGGTAACGTATTTTGATTCATGGTCTCACCTCCGATATGAGTACAATTATAACAAAAAACCCCTTCCCAAAAAAGGGGAGGGATAGTTTTTCATGAGAAAGTCTTTGGTCGAGTTTGACAACCAAAAAACACGTCCGAAGACGTGTTCTTTGTTTTAGTCGATACTAATGTATTGCTTTGCTTTGACGTTCGTTCCTTGTTTGGGAATAAACAATTTCAAAATTCCCAACTCATATGTGGCTTTGATGTCGCCTTGAGCGATATCTTCTCCGACGTAAAAGCTTCTAGCAGCACTACCCAAAAAGCGTTCACGACGTAGGTAATGACCTTTGCTTTCTTCTTTCTCTTCTTCTTTCGTTGCTTCGACAGTCAGATATCCATTGTCGAGCGAAATCTTGATATCATCTTTGCCGTAACCAGGTACATCAATGTCGAGTTGAAAACCGTTATCAACTTCTTGGATATCGGTTCTCATGCATTGTTGCGGGCCGCGATTCAAGGGACGAGCGAAGAAATCATCGAAGAAATCGTCAAAAATAGGGAGAGAGTTGGTACGTTTTACAATGTGGTTCATAAAAATACCTCCTTAGGTTTTATCAATTTTAGCACTCTTCATCTTCAAGTGCCAACTATATTATAGCATTTCTGCTAGCAGTGTCAAGCGGTGAGTGCTAGATAATTAATGATGATAACGTTTTCATTTTCGATTCAAAGAAAAAAGGACATTTTATTGTCCTTGTTCAACCAAATTGGTCGACAAATATCGTTCTCCGGTATCCGGAACCACAAACACAATGGATTTCCCCTTGTTCTCCGGTCGCTTTCCGATTTGAATGGCTCCTGCCATTGCTGCTCCCGCTGAGATTCCCGCGAAGTTCCCTTCGCGTTGGGCTAAAATTCTTGAAGATTGAATGGCCTCTTCATTCTGGATTCGAATGATTTCGTGGTAGATGCCCGTATCGAGCGTATCTGGCACAAATCCTGCTCCGATTCCTTGAATTTGATGTGGGCCGGGATT
>JAQVKB010000086.1 GCA_028694875.1 Candidatus Izemoplasmatales bacterium | reverse complement strand
TAGAGTCGCTATGTCGACTCTTTTCTTTTGAAAAGAGGTACATGACTTGGATTTTTTCATGGATTATGTTAACATGGAAGAGGTGATCATCGATGATTCAAGCACTCTATGTCCATCTCCCCTTTTGTCAGCACATCTGTCATTACTGTGACTTTGCGAAGATGGTCGCAGGGAAATACATTCAGGCGCGTTATGTCGAGGCTTTGGTACGCGAGATCCAACTTCTGGAGGAAGATTTGTCCGAAGTGAAGACGATCTATTTTGGCGGAGGAACGCCCTCTTCGCTTTCACTGGAACATCTCGATCAAATTGTCGTAGAGTTGGCGAAGAAGGTCGATCTTTCGAAGGTTTCAGAATGGACCATCGAAGCGAATCCCAATGATGTGACGGAACCTTTTCTCACGTGGGCAAAACGTGTTGGAATCAATCGTCTCTCGATTGGAGCCCAAAGTTTCTCCAAGCGTTTGCTTTCGATTCTCGGCAGAGATCATCACGCGGATCAAATCCGCGAAGCCGTCCGTTTGGCCAAAGCAGTAGGAATCACCAACATCAACATCGATCTCATCTATGGCATTCCGACGCAAACCCGAAGCGAATTTCGGTCGGATTTGGAAGAAGTCCTCGCGTTGGATCTCCCCCATATTTCTCTCTATTCCTTGATTTTAGAAGAAAAGACGATTCTCAAGCATCAAATCAACCAAGGGATCCTTACGATGCCAGACGAAGACCTTGTCGCGGATCTGGCAGAAGAAGCGAATGCTTTCTTCCAAGAACATGGCATCCACCAATATGAATTTTCGAATTATGCCAAAGAAGGGCATCAATCAGCGCATAATCTTGTCTACTGGCACCTCCAAGAATACCTGGGAGTAGGCCTCGCGGCTTCATCGCAAGTGCAAGAAACTCGCTTCACCAATGATACCACGCTCAAAGGCTATCTTCACCATGTTTCTTCCAAAGGAAATGGTGGAAGAATCGAAGAACCATGTGACCTCGCCATGGAAGCCTTTCTGATGGGCCTTCGATTGAATGAAGGCGTGGATTTGGACCAGTACCAAATACGTTTTTCCAAAGACCCCTTGACCAGTTACCCCGCACTTTCCAAGTATTTGGACAAAGGATTGTTGGAAGTGGTGAATCGCAAGATTCGTTTTACAGATCATGGTCGCATGGTATCGAATGTGGTGTTGATGGAACTCATCTAGGAGGATTACCGTGATTCAAAATCTTCTCAAAGAATATGTCTACTATTTGAAAGTGACGAAAAATCTTTCCAAGAACACGATTGTCTCCTATCAAAACGATCTCTCCGATTACTTGACGTTTTTATCAGAACAATATGCCATCAAAGATATGTCTCGTGTGGAAAAAAAACATGTGATGAACTATATGGCGAAGATGAAGCGGCAGAAACTTTCGGAAAAAAGCATTGCCCGAAAACTCTCTTCCATCCGTACCTTTCATCGCTTCTTGTTGGTTGAAAAAATCGTCGATGAAAACGTCGTCTTAAAAATCTCTCGACCCAAAGTGAAAAAGCAACTTCCTACGGTTCTGAATGTCGAAGAAACCAATCAATTGTTATTGGCAGCGAAAGATCCTTCCGCACTATGTCTTCGCAATGTGGCGATGATGGAACTCGCCTATGGCGCGGGTCTTCGCGTGTCCGAACTCATCGATCTCGATATTTCTGATTTGCACCTCAATCAGGCGCTGGTGGATGTGACGGGGAAAGGAAACAAAGAACGGATTGTGCCCCTCGGAGAGAATGCCATCGCGGCACTTCGAAAATACATTACCGAAGGCCGGCCATTGCTTCATCCGATGGAGCGCGAAACGTTATTCTTGAACAAATCAGGAAGTCGAATCTCTCGGGTCGGATTTTATAAGATTGTCCAACAATTGGCCATCAAAGCTGGCATTGACAAACCGATTTCTCCGCATACGTTGCGTCATAGCGCCGCAACCCATATGCTGGAGGGCGGTGCCGATTTGCGCGCGGTGCAAGAATTGTTAGGACATGAAGATATCTTGACCACAGAAAACTATACGCACATTTCCAATCAACGATTGGATCAAACCTATCGCGTGGCTCATCCACGTAGTACAAGAAAAGAGGAATCATCATGAAATACAAAAGAGTCATCTTAATCGTCATCGATTCTGTCGGTGTCGGTGAAATGCCGGATGCGGCGAAATTTGGCGATGCGGGTGCGAACACCATCGGCCATTTGGCTTCGGCCACAGGCGGTGTCCATCTTCCAACGCTCGGTTCATGGGGCTATGGGAATCTCACCAAGATTGAAGGAGTCCCTCCTGTGAGACAACCGAAAGCGAATGTGTTGCGTCTCGCGGAACTTTCGAATGGGAAAGATACCATGACCGGACACTGGGAAATTATGGGAATCAAAACGGAGACGCCATTCCAAACTTTTACGGAAACCGGATTTCCCAAAGAATTAATCCAAGAACTCGAAAAGAGAACCGGTCGCAAAGTCGTGGGAAACAAAGCGGCGAGCGGCACGGAGATTCTTGTCGAACTTGGCGAACATCAGATGAATTCAGGCGATTTGATTGTCTATACGAGCGCGGATTCGGTGCTTCAAATCGCGGCGCATGAAGAAGTCATTCCTTTGGAAGAACTGTACGAAATCTGTCATATCGCGCGCGATTTGTGCATGCGCGATGAATGGAAAGTCGGTCGCGTGATTGCTCGTCCTTATGTAGGAAACCCTGTCGATGGATTCAAACGTACTCCCAATCGCCACGACTACGCCTTATCGCCTTCTTCGGATACCGTTTTGGATCATCTGAAGGATGCCAAATATGATGTCATTTCGGTAGGAAAGATTCGCGATATCTTCAATGGCTCTGGCATCACGGATCATCATGGCATCAAATCCAATCATGATGGCATGGTTCAAACCACAGCGATTGTGGATCAAGATTTTACCGGCTTGTTGTTTGTCAATCTCGTTGATTTCGATGCTTTGTATGGCCATCGCCGCGACGCCTTGGGATACAAACTAGCGATGGAAGAATTCGACCGTGATTTAACTGAACTCGTCAAACATCTACACCAAGATGATCTTTTGATGATTACGGCGGACCATGGAAATGATCCCACCTTCCATGGCACGGACCATACGCGTGAATATGTTCCTTTATTCGTATACAATGAGGATTTGAATGGTCAAGTCCTTCCTGACCAAGATACATTTGCGGCCATTGCGTCGACGATTGCGGAAAATTTCAAAGTCGCTCCAACCCCATATGGGAAATCATTACTCAAAGATTTGCGATAAGAGAAGGCTCGAAAGAGCCTTTTTTTGAACGATTCTTGTGCCATTTTCACGGTTTGGTAGTAAAATAGAACTAGATACAACAAAGGAGTGAATTCAAATGTTTTGGGAATATGTAATCATCATTGTGGCCATTTTGGCGTTTCTTTCCATCCTTGGCTTCCGCGTAAATCAAGAATATGAACGAAGTCTCCTCTTTGTCTTAGGTCGATACATCACCATCAAAGGTCCTGGATTATACTGGATCATTCCATTCATATCCAGAATCGTCCGAGTCGATACGCGTACGCGTACCGTCGATATTGATACCCAAGAAACTGTCACAAAAGATTCCGTCACGATTCGCGTCAACGCGGTATTGTATTATCGAATCACGAATCCGAAGGACGCGATTCTGGAAGTGGAACGATATCAAGTTGCCATATTCCAAGCCGCGCTCACGGTACTCAGAAATGTCATCGGACAAAACAACTTGGACGACGTCTTGAAAAACCGCGATCAAATCAATCAAAGCCTGCGTGAAATCGTCGACACGATTACCGATCCCTGGGGACTCAAGGTCGAACTTGTGGAAATGAAGGATGTCGAAATTCCTCAATCAATGCAACGCGCGATGGCCAAGGAAGCCGAGGCGACGCGCGAGAAACGTGCCCGTGTCATCAAAGCCGAAGGGGAACTCGATGCGTCCAAAAAACTGGCGCAAGCCGCGGAAGAGATTGCGAAAACTCCGTATTCATTGGAACTTAGAAGAATGCAGATGATTACCGAGGTTGGCGCAGAACAAAATACGACGACGATCATGTTAATGCCTTCTGATTTTGTGACGCTCGCGAAAAATCTCAACGACCAATTTGCCGCCAAGAAAAAAGATTCTTAAAAAAAAGCACTTCATCGCGAAGTGCTTTTTTCTTTGTGTTGTAAGAATTGTTTGGAATCGGATTGAAGATGTTGATATCTTCCTTTGCGCGCTTTGGCATAGCGCTTCTTGTTTTCTCTTCGGATGGACACAATATCTTTGTCCTTGCCCGTGGTCCGTAGATATCCTCGATACGAGGAGAGCAATTTTTCAAAATTGGTCGACAAGGCTTCGACAAAACGTTGATTTTCTGTGATGGCATTGTCGTATTCCGATTTCAATTTGATGATTTGCTTTTGAAGTTGATCGTCGAGATGGATCACAGATTGCTTTCTCTGTTCGTCGAGTGCAGAAAGGTTCTTTTGGTATTGTGTTAGAATCGCATTCGATTTTTGTAAGAACGCGGAAGCGACAATCTCGAGTTGAGAAGCACCGCTTTTGGCCGATTCGTCTAATTTTTGAACCGATGCTTGATACTCGGATTCGATTTGTTTCATCGCGTTGGCATAGCGTTGTTCACAATCGAGTTTGAGACGTTCATACTCATTCATTTGCGTGAGATGCTCATCGAGTGCTTTCGCTTCCAAGGACTCAAACGATACTTGACGATACTCCTCGAGTAGCTGTTGGGTTTCTTCATCCAACTTGGCTTCCGCAAGTTTGATTCGATACGAATAACGAGATTCGATGCGCTTGAGATGTTCAAAGAAGGAAGGATCGAGCACGTTCATTTTGGATTCCAAATATGGTTTCAACGCCAGATAACGTTCTTTCGATTCTTCATACAGGGAGGACATCTCTTGAACCGTTTCATCGCGTAAATTGACCGCATCGTCCACAGCATCGAGATATTCTTCCTCCAAATCCGCAATCCGCGCTTTGGCGCGTTGAATCAGTTGATCATCGCGAATCTTTTTGTGATGTTGGGCGATATAAGCATCATGATTTTTTTGGAGTTCTTTGGCTTCTTTCTCTAGGATTTTGTGGATTTTAGGATCCGTGGTTTGAGAAAGCATGTGTCGATTCTGATAGAGTTTGGCTTCGTACGCATGATTTTCCGTTTGAAGTGCCGTTTCATAACTGCGAAGCTGATGTTGAATCAAGTCGTCAAAATAGCGTTTTTCTTCCTCATTGGCACGTTGAATCGCAGTAACTCGAAGTTTGAACTCTTCATCCGCCAGCCGAACTTGTTCGGAAGAAAATCGCATTTGATTTTCATACGTCGTTAAGATAAAGGCGTTGTTGATCTGAACCTCTTCACCAACCCGAGAGGATTGACTGACGAGATAGGCTGTTTCATTTTCCAACATGGTTTTGAAATGAATGGCTTGGATATCGTATTCTTTGAGCTTCAGTTTGATTTTTGAAGCACTTTCAGCGACATGCATTCGATGGGTTTCTCCCGAACGAATGTCTTTCACGGATAGTGCAATGGACGCGGCTTGAATCTTACGGCGGATGTCTCCGGACTCATGCAAATACGTGAGATGCGTATTGGTGGCTTTTTCAATTCGTT
>JAQVKB010000085.1 GCA_028694875.1 Candidatus Izemoplasmatales bacterium | reverse complement strand
TGAACAAAAAAGAGGAACCGAAAAATCGATTCCCCAACTCCTGTTGGGTGCCGTTGCCATCGACAACGTCTTTGTCCTCGTGGTATTTTCGATGCTCCTGGATTTTTCGACCAGTGGAAGCGCTTCATGGTTCGCACTTGTTCAACTTCCAATTTCCATCCTCCTTGGAGCGGCCATAGGAGCCTTTGCAGGATATGTTTCTGTGTGGGTATTTCGAAAGTTACATCTTCGCGATACCGTCAAAACGATTGTCTTAATTTCAATCGCATTGCTTTTCGTCGAACTTGAAAAGATCTTACAGCCATTTCTTCCATTCTCTTCCTTGATGGCGACGATTTCCATGGGAATCGTCATCAAGGTACTTTATCCAGTATTATCAGAACGACTCAGTTTGAAATTCTCAAAGTTATGGGTTGGCGCGGAAATTATGTTGTTTGTCTTGGTAGGCGCCATCGTTAATCTCAACAGCATTTCCAATGTATTTTGGATGGCATTGTTGATTTTGTTGGTAGGTGCCCTATTCCACGGAATCACCGTGGTGATCTCGCTACATGGAAGTTCGTTTACCAATAAAGAAAAAGTGTTTTCCGCCTTTGCGTACTTGCCAAAAGCAACGATGCAAGCTGCCGTCGGTGCCATTCCTTTGGAAGCCGGTGTTCCTGGTGGAGAGATTATTTTATCGGTCGCATTGATTGCGATTTTGCTGAGTGCACCGACTGGAGCATTGTTGACAGACCTTTTTTCTCAACGATGGCTCAAAACTGAATCCATCCATTAAAAAAGAAGGCCGCGCCTTCTTTTTCTTTATTGATGTGCTCGAATGACATCGATAGCCATCTTTTTGAGCGTTTCAAAGTCTTCGACTGCCGTGTAGGGAATTCTCGTGGTCGCTTTCGACCACGTTGCCGAGGAAAGTTTGGATCGAATGATCTCGTTCAATGAATAATCGATAGTATGAATCGAAAAGAATGTTTTGTTCGACGCAAAACCAAGAAAATGGGGCTTTTTCAATTTTACCATCGGAATCCCATAGGATATGACAATCGCGAGATTGGGATCAAACGAATGGATCGCTGCCACAAACGCGTCATGCCATTCACGTGCAACGCCTTCGAGAGAAGACGCAAACTCTTCGACAGTCATCATTCGAATTCCACAATCAGATTCATCTTCGCCACTTGAGAAATCGTATTGTGAATGGAACAAAAATGGGTGCCCAACTCGGCAGAACGTTGTATTCCTGCGGTGTTAGAAGGATTTTTGACGATTAATCGCATCGTCACTTCTTCCAAAGTAGGAATTTCACCAGTGCGTTTGACACCATCAATTTCAAGTCTCGCGCGATCAAAGGTCAACCGCTTCTTCTTTGAAATCGATAAAAACGTGGAATAGAAACATCCGCCCAATGCACCGAATAACAAATGATAAGGTGCCATTCCACCTTCTTGCGCACCAATTTTCACCGTTCCAGTTGGGGAAGTCATTTCTCCAACAAACTCATTGGAAAAAGATAATTTGATTTGATCTACTGCCATACTATCACCTCACTTCTATTATACCGAATTTCTTCGAAACCACCAAGCGATGTTTCTTCCTTTATCACGCTAGCACGCAACCAATTTGCCAAAGACGGGGGAATCCCTCTTTTTTTGTAAGCGTTTTAGTGATATAATTCTCCTTGAAGGAATTCATTCTTTTTTTGTCGAAAAATTGCTTCAAGGAGGATTATTCATGTCTCAACGTTTTCACGGAAGAAGTCTTTTAACACTTCTCGATTACAATCAAGACGAAATCCAGTTTTTACTCGATCTCGCGGCCAAACTCAAGCAAGAAAAACATGACCGCATTCCGCATCGTCATTTGGAGGGGCTCAATGTCGCGCTGCTCTTCGAAAAAGACTCGACGCGTACACGATGTGCTTTCGAAGTAGGGGCTTATGATTTGGGAATGAACGTCACTTATTTGGGCCCTACAGGATCACAAATGGGGAAGAAAGAAACCATCAAAGATACCGCAAGAGTCTTAGGTAGAATGTATGATGGCATCGAGTATCGCGGCTACAAACAAGAAACCGTCGAGATCTTGGCGAAAGATTCTGGAGTTCCAGTATGGAACGGATTAACAGATAAATTTCATCCCACACAGATCCTTGCGGATTTGCTGACAATCCAAGAACATTTCGGACATCTCGACGGCATTCATCTTTCTTATTTTGGAGATGCTCGGAATAATATGGGGAATTCATTAATGGTTGGCTGTGCCATCATGGGAATGCATTTCACCGCATGCGCACCGATCTCGTTATGGCCAGAGCCAAAACTCGTGTTTGCTTGCGAAGAAATCGCGGAAATGTCCGGCGGATCCATCAATCTCGTCGATGATATTCATGAAGGCGCCAAAAACGCCGATGTTCTTTATACGGATGTATGGGTCTCGATGGGAGAACCGAAAGAAGTTTGGAATCAACGAATTGAAGAATTATTGCCCTATCAAGTCAACAAATCCTTGATGGAACTCGCGAATCCTACGGCCATCTTCATGCATTGTTTACCCGCATTCCATAATATCGATACGACGATTGGAAAAGAATTATTTGACACCACTGGACTCAATGGACTGGAAGTCACAGAAGAAGTATTTGAATCGAAACAATCCAAAGTGTTTGATGAAGCAGAAAATCGATTACATACCATCAAAGCAGTGATGCTTGCGACGTTAGGAGATTACTAAATGAAACGAATTGTTGTTGCACTCGGCGGAAACGCACTCGGAAACACCCCGGAAGAACAAGTACTAAAAGTAGCCCATGCGGCAAAACCGATTGTCGATTTGATCATGGATGGGCATCAAGTGTTGTTGGCCCATGGAAATGGACCACAAGTAGGAATGATCAACTTTGCTTTTGAACTCGCGAACGAAGCCAACAATGCTTCTCCTGCGATGCCATTCCCTGAATGTGGCGCAATGAGTCAAGGCTATATTGGCTATCATCTTCAAAACGCCATCCAAACCGAACTCCAAAGTCGTGGTCTTTCCAAAATGGTTGCGACCATCACGACCCAAGTGGAAGTCTCCAAAGACGATCCTGCCTTCCAACATCCATCCAAACCTATTGGAAGATTCTATTCCAAAGAGGAAGCGGACATCTTGGCAGAGGAACGTGGATATACCATGAAAGAGGACGCCTCTCGTGGGTATCGTCGCGTTGTTCCTTCTCCGATTCCTGTGGGTATTGTCGAGATTGATGTCGTGAAGTCGATTGTCGATGCAGGTCACGTGGTCATTACCGTTGGTGGTGGTGGCATCCCTGTCATTCGTCAGGGTCATGAACTGATTGGCGTCAGTGCTGTCATCGACAAAGATTTTGCTTCGGCGACCTTGGCCAATCAAATGAATGCCGATTCTCTGGTCATTTTGACAGCCATCGATAAAGTCAAACTAAATTACAAACAACCAAACGAACAATCCTTGGATACCATTTCATGGAAAGATCTCGAGTCCCTCATCTCGGAAGGCCATTTCCACAAGGGCAGCATGTTGCCAAAAGTGCAAGCTGCGATTTCGTTTGTCAAATTAGGCAAACATCGAGAAGCTATCATCGCTTCATTGGATGATGCCAAAGAAGCGCTCCAAGGAAACGCGGGAACGCGCATCATTTCGGAATAGAACCATGAGAAGTCAACCAGTTCGCGTCGCCATATGGGGGTTCGGCGCCATGGGTTCTGGCATGGCCAGAATGATCCTTTCCAAAAAAGGATTCGACATTGTCGGCGTATGTGATTCCTACGTCGGCTTTGTTGGAAAAAATATCAGTCAAATCCTTGGGCTCGATACACCTCATCCGGTGATTGTTCAGTCCGATATTTTGTCTTTGATTGAAGAAACTCATCCTGAAATAGTGCTACTAGCCACAGATTCTTTTACCAAAGGTGCGTTTCCAAAAATCAAACTCTTGGTAGAAAAAGGATGTCATGTCATTTCGACGGCGGAAGAAATGGCATACCCCGAAGCCAATGAACCCGAACTGGCGAAAGCCATAGACCAGTTCGCCAAAGCCAATGGGGTTACCGTCTTAGGAACAGGCGTCAATCCAGGAATGATGATGGATGTCCTCGCGATTGCGCTGACTGGCGTGATGAAGGACGTTGAATCCTTTGAAATCACGCGCATCAATAGCCTTTCTCCCTTTGGAAAGACCGTGATGGAGGAACAAGGCGTTGGCATGAGTGTCGATCATTTCCGTGAAAAACGCCATGAAGGAAAAATCGCAGGACACGTGGGATTCCGTGAGTCTACGGCACTGATTGCCAAAGCGCTTGGATTGCAAGTGGAAGAATTTACCCAAAGCATGGATCCAATTATTACCGATGTCGATAGAAAGAGTCCCTACGGATTTGCCAAACAAGGCGATGTTTGTGGTGTCGATATGCGCGCCATCTGCAAAACCGAAAATGGTCCTTTGATTCATATGCGACATCCGCAACAAATTGAACCGCATTTAGGTGGCGTCAAAACCAAAGATGAAATCATCATCAAAGGCGCTCCTGAAATCCATATGACCATTACGCCGGAAGTGGAAGGCGGCATCGGTACAATCGCGATTTGCGTGAACATGATTCCTCATGTCCTCAACGCCAAACCAGGACTCAAAACGATGATCGATCTTCCCGTACCACGCGCCATTCTTGGAGACGTGAGAACCTACCTCGACGAGGAGTGAGAGCATGATCAAACAAGGAACCTGGGTTCAAATTCAGTCTGTGATTTTGTTACCAGAATACCGAGCGAAAGGCATTCCTGAAGACACTTCCAAAACACCTCTTCTTCTTTGGGTGAAAGGAACGTTACTCGACGAAGCCAAACTGGGTGACATCGTTCGAATCCAAACCATCACAGGACGAATTGAAACCGGAACGTTGCTGGACGCAAGTCCGGCTTTTCACCATGATTTTGGCGATGATGTTCCCGAACTGAGAGAAATCGATCAGATGGTTCGACGTCTTGTTTTTGGAGGGGATGTCCAGTGAAAGATTACTCTTACGAAGCCGTTCTCTCACGAAAAAATGAGATCATGAAACAAGCGGTTGGCATCGACTACCAACAATTCGAATCAGGAGGTATCGATTTTGACTATGAAGGATTAATGTCTTCTCATGGCATAACCTTCGCAGAGATTCGCTCGATTCAACTGGAACACGGCGTGGGTAATACCCCGCTCAAAGAACTCAAAAATATCACAAAACTCGCGCGCCAAACCGCCAAACCAGGATATGGCGCGAGAATCTTTTTGAAAGATGAAGCCCAAAATGACTCTGGTAGTTTCAAAGCCAGACGAGCCTCCATCGCTGTCTATGAAGCATGGCGAAAAGGCTATCAAGGAGTCATCGCGGCAACCAGTGGAAATTACGGTGCTGCCGTCGCATCTCAAGCCGCCAAATACGGGCTCCAATGCATCATTGTCCAGGAATGTTACGACAGTCTTGGTATTGGACAACCTGAGATTATCGAAAAAGCAAGAGCTTGTGAAGCCTACGGCGCAGAAGTCTTGCAACTATCGGTTGGGCCTGAACTTTTCTATGTCTTTCTGCGTTTGTTGGAAGAAACAGGCTATTACAACGCTTCGCTTTATTCACCGCTGTCCGTGAGTGGCATTGAAACACTCGGTAGTGAACTCATCCAAGATTGCATGCGTGAGATTGGGAAAGTTCCTGATGCCGTT
>JAQVKB010000001.1 GCA_028694875.1 Candidatus Izemoplasmatales bacterium | reverse complement strand
CGATCTTATAATAGAAAGTTCATAAAGTAAAGTAATATGCTTTTCTAATATTTTGTAATATAATAGAGGCAGAGGTGATTCTCATGTCTGATCCAATATGCCCTAAATTCGAACACGCGGCTCAATTGTTAGGAAAACGTTGGGTGGGCCTGATTGTGAATCAACTTCTTGATCGTCCCAAACGATTTTCCGAATTGGAAAGCGAAATCCATGTCAGTGGAAAAATGCTCAGCGAACGACTCAAAGAGTTGGAACAAGAAGGCGTCATCCAACGCAATGTCTATCCTGAAACCCCGGTCAAGATCGAGTACGAATTGACCGATAAAGGTCGTTCTTTGGCTCCCGTGATGGCGTCCATCGCCGGCTGGGCCGACACTTGGGTTCGTTTTTCGTAAGTTCAAAATCCATTATTTTTTTCAAGGAGTATACCATGAAAGCAAACATAGGTATGATTGGTCTCGCCGTCATGGGCGAGAATCTAGTTCTCAATATCGAATCCAAAGGTTTTTCTGTCGCCGCGTTTGATATTGATTCACAAAGAATGAATCAATTCAAAGCTAATCGTGCTCAGGGGAAAAATATCGTCTTTGCGGAGAGTTTGGCCGACCTAGTCGCCAAGTTAGAAACACCACGCAAAGTGATGATGATGATTCGTGCTGGAAATCCTGTCGATCAAGTGATTTCAAGTTTGATTCCCTTGTTGGCGCCAGGAGACATCATCATTGATGGTGGAAATTCTCATTTTCCAGATACCGAGCGACGGATGAAACTTCTCGAAGAACATCAACTCTACTTCATTGGCGCTGGTGTTTCCGGTGGGGAAGAAGGCGCGTTGAAAGGACCGTCCATCATGCCAGGAGGTAGTGCGAAAGCCTGGGAGGAAGTTCGCCCGATTCTTCAAAGCATCGCGGCCAAAACTTCTGATGGCGAAGTTTGTTGCGAATGGGTTGGTGATGGTGGTGCCGGTCATTTTGTAAAAATGGTTCATAATGGCATTGAGTATGGTGATATCCAACTCATTACAGAAATCTATGCGATGATGAAAAACGTCTTGGGAATGTCTTCCGATGAAATGGCGGAAGTCTTTGCTGAGTGGAACCAAACCGAACTCGACTCCTATTTGATTGAGATTACATCGCATATTTTGAAAAAGAAAGATACCGACAATACTCCTCTTGTGGAAAAGATTTTAGATACCGCAGGACAAAAGGGAACTGGAAAATGGACCGTGATTGCTTCCCTGGAAGAAGGCGTTCCTCTGCCCTTGATTGATGAGAGCGTACATGCGCGTGCGTTAAGTGCGCTCAAAGAAGACCGTCTCCTCGCATCGAAAGCCTATTTGAAACCGACCTTCAAAGAATATCCGCAGAAACAAGAACTGCTTTCCGCTCTCAAAGATGCTCTATATGCGGCGAAGATTATTTCATATGCCCAAGGGTTTGTCTTAATGCGTCAAGCGGCACTCTCTCAAGGATGGAAACTCAACTTTGGTGAAATTGCGCTGATGTGGCGAGGCGGTTGTATCATCCGAAGCGCATTTTTGGGAAAAATCAAGGATGCTTACGATCAAGATCCCCAACTCAAAAACCTTTTACTTGATCCTTATTTCCAAGAAGCGGTTTCCAGTAGAATTCAATCGTGGAGAAACGTAGTATCGACCGCAGTGCTCCGCGGAATCGCGATTCCAACGCTTGCTTCTGGCTTATCCTATTTCGATGGTTTGACAACAGAGCAACTCCCGGCCAATTTACTTCAAGCGATGCGCGACTATTTTGGAGCGCATACCTACGAACGGATCGATCAACCTAGAGGGAAATTCTTCCATACCAATTGGACTGGTGAAGGCGGAGATACCTCATCCACGACCTACAACGTCTAAACAAAAACGACACATTCATTGGATGTGTCGTTTTTTTTCGGATTTCACGAGAAGTCGAAGTTGCTCGAATAACGCTTCTTCCCCTTCATCTTTCAATAACGTCAGGAGACGCTCCAAATCTTCTTTGGTCTGTTCATGCATCATGATGCGATCTTTCGAACGAAGCAAATACTCGAGAGGCGAAGCATTGGTATAATTGGACCCCTCATACACTTTCGAAGCGGCCATACGATCACAAACCATTTCCACCAAATATCGTGGCGGCATTTCGATGGGAGACAACACCTTTTTTACAGGGTTGTAATCCAACCAATATTCAAAGTGGTGTTTGTTTCTTCCTTGATGATGAAGCCAAGCCGTGGAATATCCAATCTCACGGCGCTCTTTTTCATTCGGGGATCGATTTTCTTGGTAATATTGGACACCGACAGAAAATTCCGCCCAACTGAACTTTGAAAGATCATGAACGAGTCCTTGCCAGAACAATCCCGCTTTGCGGCAATGTCGAAATACCAATCGACGATGTTTTGAAATTGTTTTAAGATGTTTCCATGCATTCATACGCGTCACCAACCTCTTCCAAGCATACACTATCCGCCCAAAAATGTCACGTTTGAAGCAAAAAAAAGTGCGCCGAAGCGCACTTTCTTATGGCATTGGGAAATTGCCGTTGTTGATCATGTCGATGAGTTCGTTGAATAATGGCGCAAACACTGTCAGCATCAATACTACTACGAAAATGACCATGACCACTTGTGCCCATTGGAAATTCTTAAGCGATTGGTTGGTTTCACTAGAAAATAATACGACGATAAAAATAATGAGACCTACAACCGGAATTGCCAATAGAATGAAATACAGAATCCAATCAAAAACGCCCATTTGTTCTTTTTGAAACATTGTGTCTCTCCCTCTATGATGTGTCTTGAGTCTATTATATTCACGATTGCCAAAAATGTCAAGATTTCGCGGAAAAATGGGAACCAACAAAGATGGCGGAAGCCATTGTCATAGGCACAAACATCATGAGCATCAAGAATACATCGCTTGCCATGTGAAAGAAAAACAAGAAATAGAGATTCGCCGCCAATACAATCAAACCAAGCCAGAGTGGATATTTGCGCAAGAAGTATACGACCAAAGCCAATAAAATTCCAGGGAGAATGCTCATCAAAAAGCCGCCGAGTAATTCCCAAAACGAGTAGCCTTCGATGGCAAAGACATCCAAAGACATGAGCACAAAAAATCCAGCCATCGCATAGAGATAAATCGACGCGATTGTTCTTGCGAGTTTCATCCTATCACCTCCAGCTTCATCATACACCAAACCTATTGGCATAACAAGTCTTGAGAGATATTCTGAATGAAACGATATCGAGTTACGCAATCAACGTAATC
Source organism: Candidatus Izemoplasmatales bacterium (assembly GCA_028694875.1). Lineage (GTDB taxonomy): Bacteria > Bacillota_I > Bacilli_A > Izemoplasmatales > Hujiaoplasmataceae > JAHIVB01. The sequence goes on along the minus strand of JAQVKB010000001.1, from coordinate 22,002 downwards.
AACGAGATTGAAGAGATGATATTGACACTGATATGCGCTGCAATCGAAATCCAAATGTTTCCAGTTTTTTGAACAGCATATCCAAAAGGAATCACCATCACCGTCCTTGCGACAAAGTCCCATGGAGACCAGAAATGATACAGTGCAAACAAGAGTGCACTCATGACGACACTCGTCACAGCTCGTTTCGGCATCCTTGAAAGAATGAAACCACGAAAATAGAACTCTTCCACCAACGGCCCCACGACATTGGCAAAAATCATCACCAACACAAACGTCCAAACCAACACGGTATGATCCCCCTCAAACGCATTTTCTATCGACCAACTTGGCATGAAAGCAAATACTGTTTGTTTCAACCATGTTACGACAATTTTTCCGATTGTCGCAAAAATGATTCCACTATAACACACCAGACCAACCACCCAAAGGATCCCTCTTTTCCAATCGAGGTTGGACTTTTCAAATAAGATCACTTTCCCTTGACGCTTTTTCACCCAAATCATAATGCCTACTTCTAAAGGGACAAGAACGAAAATGACAGCGAGACATAGAACAAAGATTGCTGGGTACCCTTTCTCAATAAAGAATGGCCCTGTTAGAAAATAAAACATCCCCACCATGGCACCCGGAAACAAGCTGTAAAAGACAACTTGAAGCCAATTCAATGTTTTTGTTTTCATGAGTCTCCCTTATTTCGATCCTTGTTCCGGAAGGAAAGTCAACGAGAACTTATGGATACGCGATCCCTCATGTTCCGTCTTAACCCCATAGACCTTCAGAATATTCCCAAGATCGCTTTTGAAATTCTTCAGTTCTTCGTCATTCAAGTGAAGAAGATACGTGGAGAAACCGATGTGATCGGACTCCACTTTGGGATTCTCTTTCCCTAACATCTGGGAAAAATCCATCATTTGTGAAATCGAAAAACTATAGAACAATTCTAACAATTCGCTTGCGCTCATTTCATCCGCATGAAGTCGTAGCGATGGCAGTGGATTCTTTCGAATCCGATAAGTTCTTTCCATCGTACCGCGCTTCTGCTTTTCCGAAACAATTTCCAGTACGCCTTCTTCAATCATCGTATTCAAATGACGATAAAGCGTCGTGGTTGGAACATCCTTTAATTGATCTCCCATTTCTTTGGGAGTGGCCTTTTCGATTACCAACAATGTTTTCAAGATTTGAAGGCGAACCGGATTGAGTAATGTACTCATTGGATTGGAACTCATTTCAATACCCCCTTGTGATGTTTATTCCCATCTGATGTAATATTACCACATATGGAAATATATTGTCAATCTCTTTTTTGGGATTTTTTTCACATTTGGAAATAAAAGAAAAAAAAGCCCCCAGAAGGGGCTTTCGAAAAATTTTTTATGCCAAGAATAATTGATACAGATAAATCAATCCTAACAGAATGACGAAGATCAATCCAAGAATCGGTTTGATCTTTGCTATTTTCCAAAAAGAGCGTTTGGCACCTAAATCACGAAGATATTCCAACAGGACTTCGCTTACGTGTTCCGTGATCGCGACATCCAGAGCACGCCAACCGTCGATTGTTTTCAAATTCACATCCGCACCATGATTGGTCAGTAGTTTCACCATCGGAAGATTGTCATGGAAGATGGCATTCATCAATGGATAGAAAGACTTTTTTCCATAGATTACAGGGATATTGGGATCGGCCCCCATGTCCAATAGTTTTGAGACCACTTCCATATCTTGATGGAAGGTAGGGTCAATCAACAAAGGAATCTTCTCCATATTGTGAGTTTCGACATCAGTCATGTCGAGAAACTCCAGAACCATGCTGGATCGGTCATTTCTCATCATCTCGACAATCGGAGATGTTTGGTTCGCAAACAAAGTGAAGGTAGCATCATGTTTTTTGAGTTCTCGTAGCACTTCCACAAAAGCTGTTTTGGACGCAAACCATGTCGCACGTGTAAGGTCATCAAAACGATGACCATTTCTAGCATAAAGCAAAGGAAAACAAGCTTTGGCATGATGAATGATCGAGACTTCCAGCATCGTCTCGCCATACATCGTCATGTCTTCATAGCCTTCGCCCAATAATTGTTGGAACAAATCTACTTGATCAAACTCGATGGCCGCATGGATTGGGAAATAACCAATCTCATCGGGTAAATCTTTGGGATAATGAAACTCATTCAATAGTCTCGTCGCAAACATCGGATTGTTCGCGGTTAAGGCCATCGTGAAGAGGGTTCTACCATGGTCATAGGGTTTCGTGATTTCGAACACACCTTTTCGCAACAAGTGGACGATTCCTTCGATCCTTTCATCTTCCATGGCATCAAGCAATAGATCGGGATGAATCAAGCGTTCGCCTTCGATGTGATAGTCATCCAGGAGATGATCGAGAAACTGGATATTTTCGGAATAAACCACGGCAGAAAGCGGCGTTGCGTTGCGTTCACAAAGGCGATTGGGGTTGGCCCCTCTCGACATCAAGAGATCAAACGCCTCTTGGGAGCCCGCGATGGCGGCGGAAAAGAGTGGGGTTTCATGATATCGGTTATCTTCTTCAATCCAGGTTGGAACTTCAGAAATCAAATAACCCAAAATGCGGATGGCATTGGCTTTGGCGGCGGCGTGAAACAACGTATCCTCATGATACGTTTTCATTTCCAATTCGAAAGATCCTTCTTCCAAATAGGCTTTGAACAAATGCAAGTTGTCATCTTGAAGGATTTTATGAAGATGTTCACTATCCTCACGCATGCTTCCTGAACGGATTTCATCGAGGATGGCTTGAACAAAATCGCCAATGTAGGCTTTTCGGTCCGAAGCTCCTAAAAATTGTCTTTGTTTTAAAATTGCTTGATAGACAATATCATATTGTCGGTTGTTGAGCATCGGCGTCGATTTTGCCAGTTGATTGCGTTGATCTTCGGTCAATTTCTTGGCACTTTCCAGAATTTCTGAGAATCGGAGAATGACATTCTCATCTTGTTCTTTCGGGAAGAGCGCCAACCAGACAGTGCGATCGATGGCGTCATCATAGACATTCCAATTTTCCAGGAGAATGCACAAACTCGCATAGACGGGGTCTTCGCTTTTGGCAGGAATGGCTTCAATTTGGCGTTTGGCCCAATCGGGAATTTCTGGAAACATAGGGGTTGCTTTCATGACGTCACCTCCTTCGAAATAGGGCATCTACGGTGTCTAGAAACCATTATATCATAGGGTGAAATAAAAAACCGCCGGTTTATGATTTCCGACGGTTGATGACAAAGGTCATTCGGTCTTTGCCTTGCATATCTTGATATTGAACGATTTCAGCTTCGGGAAAATACCGAAGCGCAAGTTCTTTCAGTGCGTCTTTGGTATTATACGCGTGTTCGAACGCCAGGAAGTTTTCTTCGTTCAAAATGTCCTTGGCTCCTGATAGGATGATCTCATAGAACTTGAGTCCATCCGATCCGCCAAACAAGGCCGTATGGGGTTCGTGATTCTTGATGATTTCTTCGACGAATTCTTCATCGGGAATGTACGGAGGATTCGAAACCAGAATATCAAATTTCTTTCCTTCGAAAGGCTGTAACATGTCTCCTTGCGTGAAAGTGACGGGACTATTCAAATACGCGGCATTCTGCTTCGCGACAGCCAAAGCTGCTTCGCTAATATCGCTCGCCGAGACGTGAAGGTGACTTTCTTCCAACGCCAAAGCGACGGCCAAGCAACCCGATCCGGTGCCGACATCGACAAGGGCAACGTCTTTCCCATCAAACATTTCATCATAATGAAAGAGCACATTGGCGACGAGTTCTTCGGTTTCAAAACGAGGAATCAAAACGCGTTCATCCACATGGAACTTGTATCCATAGAAATAGGTATACCCAACGACATATTGAACCGGTTCTTTGCGTTCAAAATGACGATGGCATCCTTCAAGAAAACCTGCGTATTGTGCTTCAGACATGACATCGTCGAGATGCAAATAAAGCGCCGCATTTTCCATTTCAGAATGGTGCAATAACAATACTTTCGCCGCGGAACTTTCCATGTGATTCGCATGAGCCATCTTTTCGCCTTCGCGCAAGGCTTGGCGATATGTTGGCATTACTCTTCTTCTTTCTGGAGCTTCCGTTTTTGCTCCTCCGCGATGAGCGCTTCAATCACTGGATCCAAGCGACCATCGATGATACGATCGAGTTGTTGGATGGTGAAATTGATGCGATGATCGGTAATCCGATTTTGCGGATAGTTGTACGTCCGAATTTTCTCCGAGCGATCGCCGGTGCCAATCTTGGATTTGCGTTCTTCGCCTTCTTTGTCGAGCTTTTCTTGAAGCATTTTGTCATACAAACGGCTACGCAAAATTTTCAAAGCACTGGCTTTGTTTTCGTGTTGGCTTTTCCCGTCTTGGCATTGTACCACAGTACCTGTAGGCTCATGTGTCAAACGAACTGCGGACTTGGTCGTATTGACGGATTGTCCGCCAGGGCCAGAAGAACAGAACGTATCAACGCGAACATCGTCGAGATCGATTTCAAAATCGAGTTCTTCGGCTTCAGGTACAACTAGAACGGTGGCGGTGGACGTGTGAATCCGTCCTTGCGACTCGGTCGCAGGGACGCGTTGGACACGGTGAACGCCACTTTCATATTTCATGTAGGAATAGACGGCGTCGCCGCTGACTTGGAATTCGATTTGCGAATAACCACCGGCTTCCGCCACATCGGCATACAAGACTTCCACTTTCCAACCTTTGCTTTCCGCGAATTTAAAATACATCCGCGCGAGGTCACCAGCGAAGATGTTGCCCTCATCGCCTCCCGCCGCACCACGAATTTCGACGATGACGTTTTTCTCGTCATTGGGATCCTTCGGGATGAGCAAGACATGAAGTTCTTCTTCGAGGGTTGGAACCTTGAGAGTCACTTCTTCGAGTTCGAGTTCCGCCATTTCACGAATCTCGCCTTCGCTTTCTTTGACCATTTCTTTTAAGCCTTCGAGATCCTCGAGGGCTTTTTTGTATTCTTGATAAATCTCCACGGTCTTTTCCAAAGAACGGGACTCTTTCGAGAGTTCCGTTAATTTCTTGATGTCACTCGAAACTTTCGGGTCCATCAACAAGTTTTGAATTTCGTGATATCGTTTCTCGATTTGATCGAGTCGTTCTGTCAGCATGACATACCTCCTAGATGATTCCTTTCTCTATTTCAAACAAAAAGCAGTCTCGCGACCGCTAAATGTCGGTGCCATACTCTCTGTCGTAGGCGTCGCCAGACGTAGAAGCATGGACGTTAGAGAACGTGGACATGTTTTTGTTAAAGAGCAGTTCGAATTTGCCGATGGTACCCGAACGGTTTTTCGCAATCGAGATATCGACATGATTTTTACGTAATGTGTTTTCTTCGTAGTAGTCTTCACGATACAAGAACATGATGATATCGGCATCTTGTTCAATCGATCCGGACTCACGAAGGTCGGCCATGACCGGTTGTTTTTCTTTCCGTTGCTCAATCGAGCGGGAAAGCTGCGAAAGGGCAATCACAGGAACTTTCAGTTCACGCGCGGTTTCTTTGAGAACACGGCTGATTTCCGAAACTTCTTGCACGCGGTTCGCTTGGTTGTGTTTCGAACCGGACAAGAGTTGCAGGTAGTCGACGACGATCAAATCAAGTTTGTCATCTTGTTTAAGTTTACGGCATTTACTACGAAGGTCCAAAACACTGACGGTACCGGAGTCATCAAAATAAAGATTCAATCCGGAGAGGGTATCGACGGCATAGTGGATTTTTTCCCATTCGGTCGAGTTGAGCAAACCTTGACGCATCCGGAAGTTATCAACCTGTGCTTGACAGGCTAAGAGTCTCATGACCAATTGGTCGACGCCCATTTCCAAACTAAAGAACGCGATATGGGGCTTGTCCGGGTTCTTCGCGACATTGAGGGCAAGGTTCAAGGCAAACGCCGTTTTTCCCATCGAAGGACGAGCCGCGACAATCAACAAGTCGGAAGGTTGTAGACCCAACGTGAATTTGTTCAGTTCATGGTATTTCGTATCCAAACCGGTGACATCGCCACCAATTTGCGCTTGTTCGGCGATTTTTTCGACTTGTAGCGCCGCGATTTCACCCACGCCTTTGAAGTCGGTCGTCCGTTTTTCTTTGGTAATGGCGATGATGTCGCGTTCGACGTCATCGATGAAATCAGGAGTATTTTCGGTTTCGTAAGAATCTTCAATGATTTGACGACAAGTATCTTGGATTTTACGCACAATCGATTTGTCTTTGACGATATTGATGTAGTTGAGCAAGTTCGCAATCGAAGGAACCGCGTCCACAAGACCCGTGATGTATTCAATGCCACCGGCTTTAACGAGGTTGTTTTGGCTCGACAAACGATCCGTTAAGGTTGTATAGTCGATAAAAATACCATCCTTGAACAAGGATTTCATCACCTTAAAAATGATTTGATGATTGGGTGAGTAGAAATCATCTTCGTTCAATTTGTCTTGGATGGTCTTCATGACGGCTTGTTCAAAAAAGACCGCGCCCAATACGGCTTGTTCGGCTTCGATATTTTGCGGAACTTTTCTTTCCATCATACCCTCCAGATTACTTTTCTTCGAGCACCTGCAAATTGATGTGTGCGAGAACGTCTTTGTGAAGTTTCACGGGAACTTTGTAGGAACCGAGCGAATGGATGTTGTCATCCAGTGCAATTTTGCGTTTGTCTATCTCAATATTATACTGGATTTTGAGTTCTTCCGCAATTTGTTTTGAGGTGATTCCTCCGAACAATTTTCCGGATTCCCCGATTTTCACGTAGAGTTTGATCGGTGCGTTTTCGACTTCGACCTTGGTTTTCTTTGCAAGTTCGAATTCGAGTTGTGCTTCTTTGATTACCTTCGCTTTTTCGTCTTCTAAGGCTTTCAAGTTCGCGGTAGTGGCTTCAATCGCTTGTTTGGAGGAAAGCAAGAAGTTGGCGTACCCGCCTGCAACATCGACAACGTCTCCTTTTTTCCCTTTGCCACGAACATCTTTGACAAGAATCACTTTCATTTGTTGTTCCTCCTTATAAGTTTGAGCGAGGATATCTTCAATCTTCTTGATTAAGACATCCATGGGTTGGTTTTGAACTTGTGCGGCGGCGTTGTTCAAATGACCGCCACCCCCGAATTGTTCCATCATCACGCTGACATTGAATTTATCGACACTGCGCGCGGAAATGGCGATCGTGTCGTTGCCAATGTTGCCGAGGGCGAAACTGGCAATAATATTGTCGATTTCCAAGAGTTCATCGGCGGTCTTCGCGAGTTGGACGCGTTCGGTTTTGATTTCAGGATCTAAAGCAGTAATGGCAAAATGATTCATGATAATTTTCGCTTGGTTGACCAGATTCGATTTGGTACGAATATCGTCCAGCGATTCCCGTAAAATCAAACGGGCCTTGAAGGGGTCGGCACCATACTGTTTGAGTAAAGCCGCCGCTTCGAACGTACGAACACCCGTACGATACGTGAAATTGTTGGTGTCAATCATCATGCCGGCGAGCATCATCGTCACTTCGAACGGATCAAGATTAACTTCTTTGTGATAGAGATCAATCAGTTCAATCACCAGTTCGACAGAACTCGAGGCATAGGGTTCAACATAGTTGAGCATCACATCGGACAACAGGTTGTCGATGCGGCGATGGTGGTCGATGACGACCACATATTTGGTTCGATCCAAAAGTTTTGGCGCATTTGATTGCACTGGACTGTGATGATCGATCACAATCACGAGCGAGTCGGAAGTGACTTGGTCGAGCGCGTCATCAGGATCAACGAAATAAGAGATCAACTTGATGTACTCGCGATTGAGCATATCGACAACTTTTTGCGTCGTTTGATCAATAAAATCAAAGTCGAGGACGATCTTCGCGTCGCAGCCTTCCGCAAGCGCCATTTGCAACAGACCAACGGCGCCGCCCAAGGCGTCAATGTCCGTCATTTTATGTGGCATAATGAACACTTGAGAATGTTTTTGAAGCAATTCGGAGAGTGCACGCGAATTGATTCTCGCGGTAATCTTTGTGCGTTTCTCGGCCGTATTGGATTTCCCGCCAAAGAAACGCAATGGTTGGTTTTGAATGTTGACGACGACCTGGTCGCCACCTCTACCAAGCGCTAGTTTTAACGCTTCTTCCGCTCGATCTCCGAGTTCATCACTCGCCAAATCACCGGAGGCGATGCCCATGGATAACGACACGCGAATTTCGTTTTGATTCGAAATCGCGGCGATTTCGTCCATGATTAAAAACTCTTCTTTGACCAATTCATCGAGCTTGCTGCGATGAAACAACAAGACTGATTTTTCAGGACGAAGATTCACAAAATAGATATTGTTTTTCTTACACCAATTGTCGAGGGAAGAAAGGTATTTTCCCTGGATTGTGGTTTTTTCTTGGAAGTCGAAGTTTTGGGTCGCTTCCGCGAAATTGTCGAGGGACAAAATGCCAACGACATCCATCGAATCGCGCAATTTCTTCCGCGCATCTTCGCGTTCAGTCACCTCAAACAAATAGACACATTTGTTTTTCGGATAGTGGACCATTTCATATTCCTTGTCGTAAATCGAGACAATCGACTTGCCTTCTCGTTTTTCAACGAGCTTGGCAAGTTCATCATGCACGACCGAGAGTTTTCTTCCCGTCAATACATTCGAGAAATACTCTTTGGCGGCATTGTTCGCCCAAGAAATTGTGAAATTGTCATCATAGATCACCATGCCCACGGGCAAATAATTGAGCGCGATATCTTCGGAATTTTTAAGTCGTTTGTTGAGCGCGTTCATATCTCGAATTTTCTCTTCCAACGCGCTGATTCGGAACCTGCGCTTTTTGGATAGAAGAATCGAGAGGAACACGATTACCGGAACTGCCGTGAAAAAAGCGACGTATACCGCATGCCAGAATTGGGAAAGGATTGGGAATAGTACCCAAGATCCAATGATTCCCAGCAAAGCGAATGCGGATGCGCCGAGGACAACTCCGACACGGGAACGTACGTTCATCTGAACACCCCTTTATTGAAATCAAGAACATTATACCACAAAGGCGTATGAATTGGAACTTGTCACAATTGGAAGAAAAAAGACTCCAATCGTGGAGTCTTTCTCGGACTAGTCTTTGACGTAGGGCAGAAGCGCCATGAATCTTGCACGCTTGATCGCCGCTGCGAGATGCTTTTGATAATAGGCTTTCGTGCCAGTTACCCGTCTCGGAAGGATTTTTCCGCGCTCAGAGATAAATCTCTTGAGCATTTCAAAATCTTTATAATCGATATAGGTAATTTTATTATCGGTAAAATAACATCTTTTGCGACTTTTGCGGCGGCCTCCGCGACCTTGTTGTTTGTTAAAGCTCACGATGGTTCCTCCTTAGAATGATTTTTTTAGAATGGGAGATCGTCTTCGATGATATTGATGTTCTTGCGATCATCTTCTTCGCGACGATTTTGGTTTCGATCGTTGTTCTCTTTCGGGGCGTAGTTATCATTGTTTCCGCCACCATAGTTTTCACGTTGTGCACGTGTTTCTAAGAACACGACTTGATCGCATACAACTTCCGTCACATAGCGACGAACGTTGTTGTTGTCGACATAATCGCGGGTTTGCAATCTACCGTCGACAGCGACCATAGAACCTTTGGTCATATATTTGCTGACATTCTCAGCTTGATTCCGCCATGCGGTGCAGCTGATGAAGTCCGCGTTATTGTTCGAACGTTCACCCGATTCATTTTGAGATGAATACGGACGATTCACCGCGATGGTGAAGGTCACAACGGGAATGTTCGAGTTGGTCGTGTATCGCAATTCCGGATCACGGACGAGACGACCGATTAATACGACTTTGTTTAACACAGTTTCATCCCCTCCCGGATTATTTGTCTTCCAGCGAGATGATCAGATGGCGAATGACGTCTTCTTTGATCCTCATGACGCGGTCGAGTTCCGCAGTCGCTTCGGATGAAGCCATCGCGGTAAGCACAACGTAATAGCCTTTTTTGTAATCATTGATTTCATAGGCGAGATCACGAGTGCCCCATTCGGCAACCTCGACATTTTCGGTGCCACGAGTGGTCAAAATCGCGTTTAATTCCGCAATCAAGACATCTCTGGCTTCTTTGTCGACGGTCGGACGAATGATGTACATTACTTCATACTTTCTCATGTTTGTCCTCCTTTTGGTCTGATGGCTGCTTTCGCAGCAAGGTGGTGAGATTTCTCACGCTTGGTTATTATATCACAAAGGCCTAATTTTGTCCACAAAAAGTGGCGTCAAAATAGGAAGCATCAAACATCCACATTGTAGATGTCTCGGAAGTCTTTTCGCATCCGCAACGGGAAGATAAAAATCGCCGAAATTGATACGCCCGCCGCCGCGAGAATTAGCCATTGATAGCCAATATTGGTGAATTCTCCGAGGAGCGAGAAAATCAAAGTTCCTGCAATCGCGCCCATGTTCCAAAGCAAGGTTTGAACGGCATTGACTCTTCCTCGTTTCGCGGAAGGAATGTAGGTTTGTGTGGCGGCCATTCGGATATTGAAACTTGTCACCGATAGAACACCCACCAGGAATGAAGACAATGCCATAAACCAAAACGGCGTCAAGAGCATGATGGCATCCAAGATTTCGACCGTGAAATAGACGCTGATGGCAATCAAGAATTTGTGTTCTTTCTTGAAAACGTACAGATAATGGAATACGCCTCCGACAATTCGACCCACGGACGAAAAACTAATGAGTAAGGCGAATTGGTTGAGTGTGAAAGTCGGACTATCGAAGAAGAATGGCATTTTCAACACATCGGAAACTGCATAGACAAAAGAAAATGCCATAAACAGAAGTCCGATTCCCAAGATGCCTCGTTCTTTTCGATAATACGCAATTCCCTCTTTCAAATCGGTACGAAAGCGATGGGCTTCCACGACGGAAGTATTTAAGGTTTCTTCGACATGAATCTTGGTTTCCATAAACGCCGCGATGAGGAAAGTGACCGCATTAAACAGCATGATGAGCGCAAAACCACTTTCGGGTAAAGCTCCTTTAAACCAGATCGCAATCGGGGCCATGATGGCACCGGACAAAGGCCAAATCAACGACGAAATCGAATAGGCTTGGGAGTGTTTTCCTTGCGGGACAACTTCGGGAAAAAGTGACATAAACGCTGTTTGATAGAGCGTATCGACAATCCCGAAAAATGCCCCAACGACGGTAAATACCCAGATATTGAAATAGCCTGTCGCAAGCACTGCCGCAATCAAGGAAAATGAGGCGGCACTAAAGAAATCCAAGGTAAAAATCGTTTTGATGCGGGAGTGTCGATCGACATACGGACCGACCGCAAAATTGGCAATCAAACGAGGAATGATGTTGGCGATAATGAAGAGACCCAAGTACAAAGTGGAGTGCGTCTCTTCGTAGATTTTGACGCCAAAAACAACGCCTGCCGCAGCGCTCCCTAACGCTGAAACAAACGAACCGATGGTTAAGATACTGAAGTTTTTATTCCAAAGTCTTGTCATGTTGCCCTTTCTGATGGAAGAATCGATTATCCTTCCAGTTCGTCCGTGGTACCCAAGAAAATCCGAATCAACCAGTTTTCAACGCTGGCAGTCTCTGCAATCGGAATCAAAACATAAGTGTCTTGAATAATCTCCGTTTGATCCCAACTTGAGATTGCGGTTTGAAAAACTTCGTTGTTCTGAAGCATGTCATTCAAATCGTTTTTGGTTTGAAATTCGATGATGAGTGCCGTCGCATTTCCGGTGGTGAAATTATGGACTACGTATAAGATTCTAGCTTCATCGATGGAAGAAAACAAATCCTCATAGCCGGAAGGAATGTTTTCCGTTTCCGTAAATCCTTGTTCAAGATATCCTGTTTCGGCATCGGCGAAACTAAAGCAGCCCATCAGACTGAAACTCATGACAAAAAGGAATGCCAAGAATAAATAATGTTTCATCGTGCACCTCTCGTTACTTTTTCTTTGGAAAGAAAGGAAGAAACATGCTGACGCTTTGCCTTACTTCCTCGTATTCAGGTCTTGTCGATAAGATTTTCTTCTCCATCATTGGAATCGAAATGAACAAGAATAACATCGTCATCAAGATTGGAGCGATAATGGTTGGAAACCACGGTGCGCCAAATGCGACTGTCGACACCCATACTCCCCACCAAAACGAGACCTCCCCAAAGTAGTTCGGATGTCTCGAAATCGACCACAAGCCGTCTTTCATGACGGCCTTTCGCGCTTGATTGGCTTCGCGAAAGCGACTCATTTGCGTATCGGAAACGAGTTGGATGGTCGCCGAAGCAGACATGATCAAAAACCCAAGTACCAATCCACCGAACTGGGCGGAATTCGTTAGTCGCGAAGAGATGGCGATAAGTTGTATGAAAACAATCGTCGTAGGCATCAAATTGATGCCGAAAAGATTGGTCAGAAACCAGATTTTTGGGTTTTGATCATGAAGCATTTGATACCGCCAGTCCAAATATTCGAACCCTTCATAATGAATGACAAAATTGTACGTCAAACGTAAGCTCCAAAGACAGACTCCGAAAAGAAACAATCCGTTTTGCCAGACCAATTGTGTATTCGAAAGCATCATCGCAAGCCCAATTGCGACGGGGGGAAATACGCTCCAATAGGGGTCATAGATACTCGCGTTTTGAATCACAAGCCCAGTTCCCCAAACAAAGACCGTCGCGACGACATCAAAAATCAAGATTTGAATCCAAATTGTCTGCACTCCAGACAATTTCATGACAAGCCAACCGACGAGAAAGGCCAACAGATAGTCCACCGCAAAAAAAAGTAGCGCCCATGATTTGGGCCAGTTTTTCAGTTTGATCATAACTTCTCCTCCAGCAACATTTGGAGTGTCTCATTGATGGCAGTATGGGCCGCTTGACGACGAATGCGATTGCGATTGCCATGAAAATGAAATTCTTTGGTTGTGACTTTCCCTTCGATTGCGATTCCAATCCACACTGTACCTACGGGTGTTTGGAACGCATCGGTCGAAGGACCCGCAATTCCCGTGAGGGAAATACAAACTTCGGCGTTGGTACGTTCAAAAAGTCCTTTCGCCATGGCGGAAGCCACCAATTCGTTGACGACCCCTTCTGAATTCATCAGAGTTGGATCCAAACCAAGAATCGTCTCTTTGGCTTTTTCGGAATAAACAACGAAGGATTGTTCGAGAACTTTCGAAGCGTCTGGAATATTCGCAATCAATGAAGAGGCATATCCCGCCGTCAACGATTCCGCAAAGGCAATCTTCCATTTTTTGTGAATCATCAACCGGACCAGTTCTCCCACAAAGGTTTGATTGGGATGTGTGATCATGATGTCTTGAAACAGGGATCGAATCCCTTCTTGAACATGACGAAAATGATGGATTTCATCACTACGATACCAGATTGAGCAAACACCTTCTGCGTCATCAACGTCGTTTTCGACAAATCGGAACGCTTTGATTTTCTCTTGCAGAAGAGCAAAAACGGCGTCTTTGGACGCCGGATAAAGTTCGACTCGCTCTTCAAACCATGTCTTGTCTTCTTTCACAAGAAAACCCTCCTAGAGATTGAATCGGAAATGGAAGATGTCTCCATCTTGAGCAACATATTCTTTGCCTTCTAAACGGAATTTCCCTTGTTCTTTGGCTTTGGCTTCACTACCCGCAGACATCAAATCATTGAAATGAATGGTTTCCGCGCGAATAAATCCCTTTTCAAAGTCGGAATGAATAATCCCCGCGCACTCCGGTGCTTTTGACCCTTTTTTGAAGGTCCATGCGCGGACTTCCTTTTCGCCAGCGGTAAAGAAGGTCTGTAATCCCAACATATCATAGCTTTGATTGATCAAGTCAATCAATCCAGATTGATGGACTCCCATCTCTTCCAAGAACATCGTTCGTTCCTCTTCTTCGAGTTCGGAAAGTTCTTGTTCGATTTTCGCGCTAATCACACATGCGCGCGCGCCTTCCGTTTTGGCGAGGTCCACGACCGCTTTCACAAACGGATTTTCAGAATGATCGGAAATCTCTTCATCGGAGACGTTACACACGTAAAGCATCGGTTTTGCCGTCAAGAAACTAAAGTGTTTAATCGACTTCAGTTCTTCCGGAGTAAGACCTAAAGCCCGAATCGGCGTTTCCGCCAACAGCGCTTCTTGAAGACGCAACAAAATCTCATATTCTTGGGCTGCTTCTTTGTCCGTTTTCATTTCCGCTTTTTTCTTGATTTTCGGGATGCGATTCTCAATCACTGCAACATCCGCAAGGATCAATTCAATCTTGATCGTTTCAATATCTCGTAGCGGATCCACACTTCCTTCTACATGGATGACATTGTCATCTTCGAAACAACGAACGACTTGACAAATCGCATCACAAGAACGAATGTGAGATAAAAATTGGTTGCCCAATCCTTCTCCTTGAGAGGCACCTTTCACCAATCCTGCCACATCGGTAAATTCAAACGTGGTATAGATGGTTTTCTTGGGTTGATACATCGCGGTTAATTGATCGACGCGTGTATCGGGCACCTCGACAACACCGACGTTCGGGTCAATCGTCGCGAACGGATAGTTGGCGGCCAGTGCCTTGGATTTGGTGATGGCATTAAATAAGGTGGATTTCCCGACATTCGGTAATCCGACGATTCCAGCTGTTAGTCCCATATTCTACTCTCCTAACCTGTCTTATATTGTAACAAATTTGGTGTTTCTTTACAAGAAAACAAAGGTTTTTCCCGCGCGCGATGTTGACAGAAGAGGGTCTGGTTCGTATAATGGAAATAGAGTATTTTGAATATGAAGGAGGTTTCAGGTTTTTCGAACAAAAAAGCTAGGAAACAAAAACACTTTCAATACGGTCTTAGCTTTCCAAGTACTACCCCGCAAGTCAAGGGGCGCCCTTTGAAAACAACACGACTTGCCAACACAAAAAACATCATGATGGACAACTTGGGTTGTCTCCTTAGACTGCATAAAAACTACTAAGGAGGAGCAACACATGTTACTGGACAAGATACTGGAAAAGTATCCTCAGCAAGAAGATAGTCTACTCGAAATTCTTCTTGCGTTCCAAGATGCGAAAATCAACCATTTTATCTCGGAAGACGAAGTTCGTCAAATCGCATCGTATCTCCACATCTCCGAAGCCAAAGTATGCAGCGTCTTATCGTTCTATACTTTTTTTCGCACGGAGAACAAAGGCAAGCACGTCATCCAGGTTTGCGGCGGCGTCCCCTGCCATGTCGAAAGCGACTTCAACGTCGCGAAGACGCTGGAAAAAGAACTCGGTATCAAAGTCAACGAAACCACGGAAAACCAACAATTCACCCTGGAGTACACTTCTTGCATCGGACTTTGCGATGAGGCACCTGCCATGCGCATCGATGACAAAGTTTACACCAAACTAACGCCAAACAAAATCAAAGCGATTCTCGCGGAATACAGGGTGTACATGTGATGAAAGAGACCAAGATTATCTCCCGGCGTTTTGACCGGATCAATCCCGTTTCGTTGGACGACTATTTGAAAACCGAAGGATACACTGGCTTAACAAAAGCGTTGAAAATGGAACGTATTTCCATTATCGAAGAAGTTGAAGCCTCGTATCTGCGTGGGCGCGGCGGCGCCGGTTTCCCGACTCACATCAAAATGATGGGACTCGCCAAAGAAACCAACCTGCCAAAATATATCATCTGTAACGCCGATGAAGGCGAACCAGGAAACTTCAAAGACAAAGCCTTGTTGGAAAAGGATCCGTTTGCGGTCATCGAAGGTATGACGATTATGGCTTATGCCACCGGCGCGACCCATGGGTTCATCTACATTCGTGGCGAATACCAAGAAGCGATGTCCATCATGCATGAATGCCTTAAAAAAGCCCGTGAAGAAGGCTATTTAGGGAAAGGCATCCGTAATACGAAATTTGATTTCGACATTCAAATTCGTAGTGGCGCTGGGTCGTATGTGTGCGGTGAAGAATTCGCGCTCATCGAAAGTATCGAAGGAAAGCCCGGTCGTACCAGAGTCAAACCGCCGTTCCCAACCGAAAAAGGCGTCTTTGACAAACCGACCGTCATCAACAACGTGGAAACTTTCGCGAACCTTCCCGTCATTATCAATGTCGGCGGAAAAGAATATGCGAAGATGGGAACGCCAACGTCAACTGGAACAAAACTTCTTTCGCTTTCCGGGAATGTGAAGAAACCTGGCGTCTATGAAATCGAATTTGGTGTCTCGATTCGTGATGTCATCTTCGATCTTGGCGGCGGCGTGAAAAACGATCGCAAGATCAAGATGGTACAACTCGGTGGCGCTTGCGGACCAGTCATCCCGGAATACATGCTCGACATGATGATTGACTACGAACGTTTCGAAGAATTCGAATCGAAAACAGGTTCCGGTGCGATTATCGTCATCGATGACCGTTTCGATTTGTTCGACATCTTATTGAAGACCGTCCATTTCTTCGAACATGAATCTTGCGGAAAATGCGTTCCATGTCGTGAAGGTCATACACAACTCGAATTACTCATCCGTAAATTCAACAAAAAAGAAGCCACAACGAAAGATTTGGATTCTCTCGAATCACTCGCCAGAGTGATGCATCAGACATCTTTGTGCGGACTCGGTCAAACCTCTCCGACCTCGATTATCGCGTCGCTACGCTTCTTCCGCGACGAGTACATCGACCGGATCGACCATCCGTCGAATCTGTAAGGAGGCTTGACTTATGATTAACTTAAAGATCAATAACATTCCAGTGAGCGTCAAAGAAGGCACCACAATTCTCAACGCTGCCAAACAAAACAACATTAAAATTCCAACGCTCTGCAATTATCCCGATCTTCACATCAATAGCGAATGTCGCGTTTGCGTCGTCGAAATTGAAGGAAGAAAAGGGTTGGTGACTTCTTGTTCGACCCAAGTCCGGGAAGGCATGAAGATTATCACGAACTCCCCTCGCGTCATCAATGCGAGAAAGACCATCACCGAATTGATTCTCACGAACCATGATTCGAACTGCAATGCTTGTGCAAAAAACATGAACTGCGAGCTGCAAAACCTTTCGAACATTCTTGGTATCGACCAAGCGAGATTCCCTTCGGTATTGAAGATGGAACCGATCGATGATCATAACCCCGCTTTGGTTCGAAACCCGAACCGATGCATCAAATGCGGTCGTTGCATCGACGTCTGCAAAAACATTCAAACCACGAATATTTTGGAAATCATGGGCCGCGGTCAATCGATGAAGATTACGCCCGCCTATGGCAAGTACCTCTCTGATGAGTCTTGTACGTTCTGTGGACAATGCGCTTCGGTTTGCCCTGTTGGCGCCATTCTTGAAAAAGATGAAACGGATAAAGTATGGGATGCGCTTCATGACGAACGTAAACGGACGATCGTTCAAGTCGCTCCTGCTGTTCGCGTTTCCTTGGGTGAAGAACTCGGTTTGAAAGCCGGTTCCATCGTCACTGGAAAAATCGCGACCGCGTTGCGTTTGCTTGGATTCGACGATGTGTTTGACACCGACTTTACCGCCGACCTCACGATCATCGAAGAAGGCAATGAACTCATCAAGCGCGTCACCGAAGGTGGCACGCTCCCGATGCTCACATCCTGCTGCCCTGGATGGATTTCATTCGCGGAAACGTACTATCCAGAAATCCTACCGAATCTCTCGACCTGCAAATCACCGCAACAAATGTTCGGCGCATTGGCCAAAGGTTATTATGCGGAGAAAATCGGTTGGGATCCCGAAAATCTGTTTGTCGTATCGATCATGCCTTGTACGGCCAAGAAATATGAGGCCCAACGTCCTGAGATGCGTCATGATGGAAAACATCCTGATGTGGATGTCGCCCTTACCGTTCGCGAACTCGGCAAATTGATTCGTCAAATGGGTATTGATTTTGAAAGTCTTCCCGACAGTGAATTCGACAACCCATTCGGAATTACCACTGGCGCCGCCGCGATTTTCGGTACGACGGGTGGTGTGATGGAAGCGGCTCTTCGTACAGTCTATGAAGTCGTGAACAAAAAGCCGCTTGAAAAGCTCGATTTCACGGATGTTCGTGGACTCAAAGGCTTCAAAGAAACGACCGTCAATTTGGGCGGAGCCGATGTCAAAGTCGCCGTGGTTCACACGTTGGCCAATGCGCGTGTCATTGCCGAACAAATCAAAGCCGGTACATCTCCTTATGCTTTCATCGAAGTCATGACTTGCCCTGGTGGATGCATTGGCGGCGGTGGACAACCTTATGGAACCACGACCGAAGTTCGTCAAAAACGTCTTGAAGCCATCTACAAAGTCGATGGAAAAATGGTGATTCGCAAATCCCATGAAAACCCAGCGATTACAAAACTATACGAAGAGTATTTGATCGAACCGCTCGGACACTTGTCTCACGAATACCTCCATACGCATTATCATCAACGCAAGAAACAAAAACCAAAACACAAAAACGTGATGGCAACCTATTAATCGTTTGCCCATTCACTGTCCTTGACATCATTTCATCTTGAGCATATAATCAATGCAAAGGGAGGGATTGTCTTGGATAACAAAGAACTCGTACTCGATGCCATGAAAAAAGCTGGGAAACCAGTATCTGGTGGCGATTTGGAAGACTTGACCGGTCTGGATCGAAAAGAGATCGACAAAGCGATGAATGCTTTGAAAAAGGAAGAACTCATCATTTCACCAGTTCGTTGTAAATGGCAACCAAAATAATCTCGAAAAGCAGACTATCAATGTCTGCTTTTCTTTTTCAAAAAACACACTCACGAGGAGTGTGTTTTTTTTCAATGAATTTGAAATAATCGGAGCGCGTTTTGCCAAGTAATCTTTTCGATTTCTAGAGTGGACAACCCTCTTAACAACGCGATTTCATCAGCCACCAATCGAACCAATGAAGGTTCATTGGTTTTTCCTCGATATGGGTGGGGGGCTAGATAAGGGGCATCCGTTTCGATTAACAGTGATTCTAGCGGAACTGTTTTGGCAACTTCCTTTGGAACTTTGGCGTTTTTAAATGTCACCGGTCCACCTAGTGAAATCATCATCCCAGCTTCAATAAATCGTGGTGCCATTTCGGCACTTCCACCGTAACAATGCATAATCCCTTTCAAATCAGGGGACTGTTCACTTTGAAGGATTTCAAGGGTATCTTGGGTGGCGTCACGCATATGAATCGAGATTGGCAATTGATATTGTTTTGCAAGATGAATTTGACGACGAAAGACAACTTGCTGGTGCTCTTTGTAGGTCGCGTCCCAATAATAGTCAAGACCGATTTCTCCGACGGCGACGACTTTTGGATCACGTAGATGAGATTCCAACCACACAAAGTCTTCTTCGGTCGCTTCTTTCGAATTGGTGGGATGAATTCCAATCGCCGCAAAGACAAAATCATATTGTTCGGCGATTTGCAGCGCCCTTTCGCTAGACGCTTTGTCGTATCCAACACAAAGAATGTTTCCAACTCCTGCTTCTTTGGCTCGTTCTATCACGGAATCCAAATCAGCAAAGAGCGTATCGTCATTCAAATGACAATGCGTATCAAATAACATGTTAGTCCGCAAGAAACAGGCGAACGATTTCGTTTGGGGTGAAACCGAAATGTTGAAGCACATCGGCTTCTTTCGCTGATTCACCAAACGTATCGATGCCCTTGACTTTGGATGCAAAACGATACCATAATCCCGTTGCGCCCATTTCGATCGCAAGACGGTTGGTTAATGTTGGCGGAAGGACTTCGTCTTGAAGAGACTTTTCTTGTTCAAGGAACAGTTCCATGGAGGGCATACTGACAACACGAACCGGTTTGCCCAAATCCTCGAGAAGCTTCGCGGCTTGTAACGCGAGTTCCACTTCAGAACCGGTCGCAATCAAGATTCCTTGATCATCCACGGAGGATGTAACCACATAAGCGCCTTGGCAGAATTGTTGGTAACTCACTTCACTTAACACTGTCGTGTTTTGTCTTGTCAACGCGACGACACTCGGACGACGTGAATGTTCTAAGGCATAACGTATCGCATGACGAACTTCATTGGCATGCGCAGGACGAAGTGTCACAATCCCAGGGGTAGAGCGGAACATCGCTAATTGTTCAATCGGTTCATGCGTCGGTCCGTCTTCGCCGACAGCGACACTGTCGTGGGTAAACAAAAACATCGAAGGTAGTTTCATCAGGGCCGCGAGACGCATCGAAGGTTTCATGTAATCGGAGAAAATAAAGAATCCTCCGGAAAAAGCTTTCATGTGATGGAGGCAAAGACCATTCGTAATTGCAGCCATCGCATGCTCTCGTACACCGAAGTTGAGGTTTCGCCCTTGAGGTGTTTCAAAAGAGTAATTTCCATCAACGCCTTTCACTTTGGTTGATCCAGACAAGTCCGCGGATCCACCAATCATCGAAGGCATGACAGCGGAAAGTTTTGCCAAGACGGTTCCTATCGAATTCCGCGTCGCTTCGGTGGTGCCAATGGCGACTTGTGGAATCACTTGTTCAAAATCGATATCAACCGATTCATCGATAATGGCTTGAAGTTGTTTGGCAAGTTCAGGATACATCTTGGCATAGCCCTCCATGTAGAAGAGCCATGCATCATAGACGCGTTGACCACGCGCCGCAAAACGATTTTTGAAATCAGAATAGGCATGGGGATCAACCGCAAAAGGAGCTTCCAAATATCCCGCGTCTTGCTTCATTTTGAGGGCTTCTTCTTTGCCTAAAGGGGCACCGTGGGTCGCGCTCGTTCCTGCTTTGCTGGAACCAAATCCAATCACGGATTTGATTTCAATAAAC
Source organism: Candidatus Izemoplasmatales bacterium (assembly GCA_028694875.1). Lineage (GTDB taxonomy): Bacteria > Bacillota_I > Bacilli_A > Izemoplasmatales > Hujiaoplasmataceae > JAHIVB01. The sequence continues at coordinate 1,135 of JAQVKB010000001.1, read as the reverse complement.
GATGGTTTATCGCTTCGTTTGGCGCTTTCAATGGCAATGGAAACTTCCAGTACATTGTTGGCGTCATCGACTTTGAAATAGGAAAATCCCATCGATTCTACTTTTTCTTGGATGTTGTCAGAAACCGCATTTTTGGTTGGCCCATCGAGTTGAATATCATTCGAGTCAAACAAGACAATCAACTTATGGAGTTTCCAATGTCCCGCGAGAGACATCGCTTCCAAGGTGACGCCTTCTTGCAAGTCACCATCTCCACATAAGGCATAGGTATAGTGGTTGACGACTTCGTAATCGGGTTTGTTAAAGCGTGCTGCCAAATTGGATTCGGCGAGCGCCACACCTACGGCCATCGCAACACCTTGTCCTAAAGGACCCGTTGTCGCGTCGACACCGGGAGTATGACGATATTCTGGATGTCCAGGGGTTAAGGAACCGATTTGACGGAATCGTTTGATCTCCTCCATGGGAATCTCGTAACCCGCCAAATGAAGCGTCGCGTAAAGCAAGGCACTTCCGTGTCCAGCCGCAAGGATAAAGCGGTCTCGGTTAAACCAATCTGGCACGAGCGGATTGGCATTCAAATGGTATTGATACAGTGAGCATACGACCGGTGCTGCGCCAAGAACGATCCCTGGATGTCCGCTGTTGGCTTCGTTAATCATGTCCATTCCTAAGAAACGAATGGCGTCGATGGTTTTTTGCATATGATATTCTCCTATCCCATGTTGGATGAATTTGATGGCATGCGTGCCATTTTGTGATATTGATGGGTGAAATACGGATATGACTCTATTATATCATACGTTGCCCACTCTGTGAATCCTTCGCGAAAGCGCAAAGCCCTTTCATCGCAAGTCTTGAAAAAGGAGCACAATTGTGCTACAATTTGATTCGATTTCCATCACAAGAAAGGAAGAAAACCATGTCTGAACAATCCGTCATTGAGACTACAGTCGAACCCATTACCAAGGAAAGAATCATCTATGATTTGATGCGCGGAGGCATCGACTCTAGAGACAACGTTCTCCTACACTCTTCCCATTCATCCTTAGGATGGGTCATTGGAAAATCAATGACTGTCGTCGATGCTTTCCTCGAAGTCCTTGTCGATGGAACGCTGATTATGCCAGCACAG
>JAQVKB010000084.1 GCA_028694875.1 Candidatus Izemoplasmatales bacterium | reverse complement strand
CACGATTTTTTTCTAGTTCTCTCCGTAGCGAATCGAGAAACTCATTTCGTTTCATCGTCACCACCTCCTAACATTTCATGAACTGTTTTGGTAAATTTCATCCAATCTTTGACTTCGCGTTTGAATTTCTCTTTTCCCGCTTCCGTAATCGAATAATACTTTCTCGCAGGGCCCCCGCTCGCTTCGGAAAGAAATGTCGTCACATAGCCATCATTCTTGAGTTTTCTTAAAATGGGATAGACGGTTCCATCCGATATTTCAATCCGTTTGGAGATTTCTGTGGATAGTTCATATCCATAGACATCGCCTCGATTTAGTTCAGCGAGGATACAGATTTCAAGGACACCTTTTTTATATTGGATATTCAAGCGCGATCATCTCCACCCATATCAATGTTGTTTACTACTGCACATTATATAATAGTTGATCATCGTTGTCAACGCGAATCGAAAAAAAACGCAAGAATTCATTCTCTTGCGTTTTTCAATGATTTCATTTGTCGTTTGGATTGATATTGAACCAAGAAAACACCGATGCTCACAATGACGACCGCAATCACGCTTTTGAACGTAAATGGTTCTTCCATAAACAAAAACGACAGAATCGCGATTTGAACCAGCATCGTATTGTTGACAATGGAAGATTCGATGGATGTCAATACCTGCATCGTCTTGTTCCAAAGGGTGAATGCAAAGGCGGTATTGACAGACGCCAGCAACAAAATTACACCCCACATTTCGATGCCGATGGATGGGATTCCTTCGAATGCCAACCCACTTCCTAGCAACACCAATCCACCCATCGTCATACTGACCGTCGTGACGATAACAGGGGAAACATGCTGACGTTGATTGATACTTCGACCGAGCATCGTGGAAAAGGCATTGAACAGAAGACAAACGGTCATTACGACATAGCCAATGGGTGAACCCAAGGAAGTATCCAAGGGGAAGAAATAGATGGCGGCTCCAATCAAAAAGACGCCAACACCCAATAGGTTATTTTTGGTGGGCTTCTCACCCAAAATACGACTTGAAAACATCAAAATGAGGACGGGAGTCAGATTGAGCATCAAGGATACCTGAATCGCAGGTAGATAGAATAGCCCTAAATATTGAGCTCCTTGTGTCACAAAATACATCATCAATCCTAGTCCAATCAATTGGAACCATTGATTCTTAGTAATTTGTTTGATTTCATGCAACTTCCTTGTGATCGCCAAATAGCCAATCAACAACATCGCCGCAATGACATATCGCAATCCCGCAAATGTGAGTGCACCAATCGAATCCAATCCACGTTTGATGAAGACAAACGAGGAAGACCATAGCAAGGTCACAAACAACGCTTCAAGTAATGCCATCAAGTGTTTCTTGTTTTGCATGCGGTTCTCCTAGCCAAGACGTAATCTCATTGTATCATAGGAATCAAAAAATAGAAATAACGGGACGATTCCTCGTCCCGTTTCCATCATTATTGTTGGAAATCATCCCGCCAAGGAACGATATCCAATTCGGTTCCAGATTGATATTTGACAATCAAGCGAATCAGCAAGGAATTCAGATATTCCACCGTATATTCTCCGACGGTGGCTTCAATATGGTCGCCACCTATCCCGGAATCGTTGGTTAGAAATACATAAGTGCCGCCTGTCATCATGGCTTCACATCGCAACAAGTATTCTGTCCATTTATCCACGCCACTGGAAGCGACGGGAATGATTCGGATCCCTTGTTGTGCCGCGGTTTGAATGGCATTGGTAAATGTGGTCATCGATTCTTGGTCATCATGGGGAGGAGCGTCCAAAACATGAAACAAAAGTTTGGTCGAAGAAGCATCACTCCACGCTTGCTGCATGGCAACATTGAGCGCTGTATCGACAGCCTCAGGATAATCCCCTCCCCCAGAGGCATTTTGGAGAGAGAGCGTCAATTGTTGCGCACTAATGTTTGTCGAGAAATCATAATATCTCGTCACATAAGCATCTGAATCATCGCGATAAAACAACAACGCGAGACGGATAGTGACATTCGGCAACATTTCTTGAACTTGCGCAATCACATTCGCGATTTCCGCTTTCAAATAGGAGATTTCATCCCCCATTGAACCCGTCGTATCGATGACAAACATGATATCGAGCATTTCCGAAGCCGTCGTATCCGCGACCAAATCGACTTGGACATCGCGATTTTCACTGTCATAAACATAATCTACCGTGATTGTCGCTTCGCCCTTGGTCACAACAATTTGAGTGACTTCGCCAACAACGTCTGTTCCTGGAAACAAATAGCTTTGACCAAACACGTTTGTGATCGTGGAGACGATCGTATTTCCAAGTTCATTCACTAGTTCAACGAGTGCGCCAGATACATAGGCATCGCCATTGGTCACTTGGACATGAACCATATTCAATGTATCAAAATAACCGAGCGCCTGATACGATTGAAACACGCCATCGCTTTGATCCTGATCAGGGGCAAATAAGGATAAATAGAAATCATAATGTTCCACGTCAATCCATTCTGCAGCAGTGAGTTGACCTGCCGCTACGGTCACAGTCTGTGTCGTTGTGGTAACAACATCATCGTCGGTCGTCGTGTCCGAAGTCGTCACTTCACCGGTGGTGGTACCACTACCGCTATCGGCCATCAAGTAAGAGACACCCTCATCGCCGCCACCAATGGTCGCGGAGGCACATCCAGAGAGTGTCAACACCAGTGCGAATAATGCAATTCCTACAAATCGTTTCATTTTATCACCTCTACGCCTCTATTAAACCACGTATTTTTGACAAAACAATGACAAAATCCATATTTTTATAGAAATAGAAAGAAAAAAGCAAGCCCGAAGACTTGCTTTTGGTATTACTGGAGATTCTTGATTTGAGATAACACCATGTCTATAAATTCCCGAGAAGACACTTTGACTTGATCTTTCTCTCCATATTTTCGGTACGTGACCAAATCGGAGGAGGCTTCTTCATCGCCAATCACGATTTGATAAGGAATCTTTTTCGTTTGGGCATCACGAATCTTATATCCCAGTTTTTCATCGCGACGATCGACTTCCACGCGAATGCCTTCGTCTTGGAATTTCTTGAACAAACGGTCGCAAGCTTCCATATGGATTTCCGTATTCACGGGAATCAATTTGACTTGAACTGGGCTCAACCAAACAGGGAATGCCCCTGCATAGTGTTCAATCAAAATACCAATGAAGCGTTCAATCGAACCGAAGATTGCACGATGCAACATCACTGGACGTTTCTTTTCCCCGTCTTGCGCTACATAGGTCAGGTCAAAACGTTCGGGAAGATTCATATCCAATTGAATCGTACCACATTGCCAAATACGATTCATCGAGTCTCTCAGTTTGAAGTCGAGTTTGGGTCCATAAAAGGCGCCGTCTCCCGGATTCAAGACATACGATTTCCCGAGTGAAGTCAACGCATCAGCCAACGCTTTTTCCGCGCGGTCCCAGGTTTCGATTTTGCCAATGTATTTTTCGAGGGGGCGGGTCGACAATTCAATATGATAGGACAGATTAAAGACTGAATAGATATACTCGAATAATTTCACGAGATTCGCGACTTCTTCGACAATCATGTCTTCCGTCATGAAAATGTGCGCATCATCTTGCGTGAAGTTTCTCACGCGGAACAAGCCGTTCAGAGCTCCTGAAGCTTCATGGCGATGAACCAGTCCGAGTTCTCCGACTTTAAGAGGGAAATCTTTGTAGGAATGGATGTCGCGTTTGTACACGAGCATTCCACCAGGGCAGTTCATTGGTTTGATGGCGAACTCTTGTTCGTCAATCTTGGAGGTATACATGTTGTCGCGATAGTTTTCCCAGTGACCTGACACCAACCACAACTCTTTGTTCAGCATGATTGGCGTTTGGATGAGTTTGTATCCTTCTTTGAGATGGACTTTGTACCAGAAGTTTTCGAGTTCGCGTCGAACAATCATGCCATTCGGTAACCAGAATGGGAATCCAGGACCGTATTCACTCAGCATAAACAAATCGAGTTCTTTGCCAAGTTTGCGGTGATCTCGCTTTTTCCGTTCTTCCAAAACTTCCAAATGGTTTTTGAGTTCTTCCGCCTTGAAGAACGCCGTACCATACACGCGGGTGAGTTGCTTGTTTTTCGAATCTCCTCGCCAATAGGCTCCGGCTAGCGACAACAGTTTGACATTCTTAATCCATTTCGTAGAAGGCAGATGCGGCCCGCGACAAAGATCCGTGAAGTCTCCTTGGGTATAAGTCGTAATCGTTTCGCCATCGGGTAGATCTGAAATCAATTCGACTTTATAAGCATCTTGTTGAAAGAAGACTAGCGCTTCCGCTTTGCTTCTCACTTGACGAACAATCGGCAAATTGGCTTCGGCCAACTTGGCCATCGCTTTTTCAATTTTCGGTAAGTCGGATTCCGTCAGGACATCCTCGCCCAAATCGATATCGTAATAAAAGCCTTCCTCAATCACAGGTCCCACGCCGAACCTTGCTTGTGGATAGAGACTTTTGACAGCTTGGGCCATCAAATGGGCCGCGCTGTGACGTAATATTTCAATCGATTCTGGATCTTCTTCGGTCAAAATGCGAAGTGTCGCATCGTCTACCACGACGGTAGACAGATCCACTTCCTTCTCATTTAAAATTCCCGCGATGGCTTTCTTGCGAAGCGACACGGAAATCTTATCGGCGATTTCTAAAATCGATAGACCTTGTTCAAATTCACGACTTGATCCATCTTGAAACGTGATTTTCATAAACATTCCTCCTTTGGAATAAATAAAAACGTCGCCCTTAAAAAAGGACGACGATGCGCGGTACCACCTTTGTTCCAGATTGCTCTGGCGCTCAAACCGTTAACGCCGGTATACGGGGTTTTTTCAAAAACCCACTCGTTGGTGGTAACACCACAAATTCCCCATCAACGGCTCTCACCAATCCCGTTGTCGCTAGAAGGTTTCTTTGCGTGCCTTGTCCAACTCTTCGCTTTGTTACCACTATTATACAACAAAGTATCTTGTTGTCAAGGTCAAACGCGTGGTTTTTCAGAGAGCGTGAATTCTTCCGTGAGTTCACGAATCCGCTCATGAATTCGGATGGCCTTGGTCTTTTCTTCTTGAGTAGATTCGTATTGGAGCGAATCCTTCAAGGATGCTCTTTTGTAGTTCGAGGAAAAGAAAGTAAGTTTCTTCTCTAATACTCGGAATTGTAAGATTGGGCCCAATACTTCATCGCGGATAAAGGCGCTTTTGGCTTCTCCACCAAAATCGTCGAGAATCAAGACTTCCGCATTTTTGAGTTCTTCGACGCGATCTTCCAAATTTCCTTCGCCGATGGACGATTTCAATTCACGAACCAAATCTGGGTAATATGCAAATATCGGATGGATGTTTTGTTTGGCGAGCTCGTTAGCGACACAAGCCAAAATATAGGTTTTTCCAGCTCCAAAAATGCCAGAAATGTACATGCCCTTTTTGGGTTGATCGGTTCCAAAAGCCTTGAAAAATTCCATGATGTATTGATGTATTGCTTTGCGTTCATCGCCAATCAAATCAAAATCAGAAAGATCGGCTTCCAAGATTTTTCGTGGTAAATACATCGTTTTTATATTGTCGAGGGAATCCTCATACGTATTGTATCAACATTTTCCGTAGGTTAAGAACACATCTCCGCGGACATGTCTAAGCCTTGGGTTCATGCCCGTTGTTTGAAGTTTACATTCGTAAAG
>JAQVKB010000083.1 GCA_028694875.1 Candidatus Izemoplasmatales bacterium | reverse complement strand
CTTTCATTCCTGGGCCTGAAGATCATGAAGTCACGTTAACCGTTACCCTGACGTTGAACGATTATCAAGAATCCAAAGATTACACAATCTTGATGCTTCGCGATGTTCAAGGATACGAAGAGTATTTGGTCGAGCAAACTTTTACCCAACTATCGGAATCCATCGCTAGTCAAATGCCCACGGAAACGTATGGTGATTTTACATTGCCGATCATCAGTTCCAGCGATGCTTCTGTTTATTACATCACGAATGTTTCTCGCGTCTATAACAACCGTTTCATCTACTCCTATCCAACCCAAGATACGACTGTCACCATCACCGCACGGATTCGCTTTCAAGGCGAAACACGTTCCTACCCCTTTGATGTCGTCATGAAGAACTTTGATAGTCTTCCTCAAATCCCAGTTCTTTATCTCGAAACGACCAACCATGAAGGAATCTATTCCAAGGACTATTACGTGGATGGCAAAGCAACGCTCGTCGTGTACAACTCAGAACTCGTCCCTATGACGCTTTTTGAAGGCAGTGACATGCAAATTAGATTGCGCGGTAACTCCACGCTCTGGATGCCGAAAAAGTCGTATCGCATCAAATTTGACGTCAAAAACGAAATGTTATTTGATTATGCAGAAAAAGATTGGGTTCTACTTGCCAACTTTGCGGATCAATCCTTGATTCGAAACTATATTGCGTATCACTTCGCGGATTCACTAGACATGGACTTCACGCCTCAAGCGGAGTTTATCGATGTTTACTTGAACGGTGAATATATCGGCAATTACACCCTTTCTGATCAAATCGAAGTGACCAACGATCGCGTCAACATCGAAGAACATTCGACCGATGTCGATACCGGCTATTTGATTGAGTTTGATCGTCGCATGTGGGAATATCCCGAAGGCAATGAAGGTTGGGAATGGTTTGAAAGTTTTGGTGTTCCTTATGTCATCAAATCTCCGGACCCAGAAGACGAATTGACTCCAGCGCAATATGACTTTATCGCTGTCTACGTCAATACTTGTCTTAACACACTCAAGAACAAGCAAGATTACTCGGGATTGATCGATGAAGCAAGCTTTATCGATTGGTTCATCGTCGAAGAGTTGTTCAAGAATGTAGACTCTGGTTACTCCTCCGTCTATCTCGTCAAAGACAAGGGCGGTCTATTAAAAATGGGTCCAGTTTGGGATTTTGATTTGTCGACTTCCAATCCAGGACACCTTTCCGATGACCTCCGTGTTCCAACGGGATGGTACACCAATATCGAATACAAAAACACATGGTATTACTACTTGATGCAATATCCTACGTTCCAAGCCCATTTGAAAGAACGTTGGAATGAAATTTACGATGTCCAAATCCAAGACCTGCTGAACTCGGTATATCCTGCGGCGGACGCCATTACCAAATCGAGATACCTCAACTTCCTTGTTTGGGATGTCATTGGTAAGAATTACGAGTGGTATACGTCGACGGAAGTGTATAACGCCAAAACCTATGAAGAACAAGTCTTCATCGTCTATGATTACCTCAAAGTTCGAAGCGTATGGATGAATACCGAGATTAACAAGTTTTAAGAGACCTACATGGTCTCTTTTTTTTCGAACAAAATTGACCTCATCTTTATTTTTGAATTTAATTTTGATATGATAACCCTATACGGGAGGGCGACAATATGCCAAATTCAACGATCAAAGGTCAATACATCGATGTGGAAGAGCTTGTTAAAAGCAGAACCTACGATGGCAGAAAGCAACTCATCGCGATTGCGACGCTGAATAACAATGTCGCAGCACTCATCGATTTGCTTCAAGAACAAGCACAAAATCGAAAGGATCCAACGCAAGAAATGGTCGCAGAAATCTTTTCAAAAATTGGAAAGACGCAACCATGACCGCCGCGCAACGATCAGGAAATATCGTCTGGACTGTATACATCGCCTTCCTCAATTGGCGATTCTTCAGTTTGATGACAGCACAACTTCAAGTATACAACTGGCATATCAATCATTTGGTACCCATGTGGTTGTTCTATGTCGAAGTGGCTGGTAGTATCATTATGCTTCTTGCGCTCTATCTGACACCATTTTTCTTTGCGAAGCACCGAAACCTCATTGTGACCATCGCAGGAATCTTATTTCTCCCCTTCGGTTTACCGATCATCATTGCGATTTGGATGGAAGAGTTCTTGTTTGCGACGAGGAAAATTCGTTATGGTCGAATCGTGGAACCGAAAGTATTCCTCGTTTTGATCCCTACCGTGATTGTCTATGCCTTGTTTATATCCATTCCGTCTTTGAGAGCGCCTTATAGTGCAATCTATTCGAGACAGGAAAATAAATATACGGTTTCACAAGCTGTGATGGATTCACAAAACCTACCTATTGGTATTGCAGGGGATGTCATTCTATACACAGATCAAGGCGCGAATCTATTCCTCGAAATCGACCTCACACTCACGCACACGAGCTCTTCACTGGATCATGTCGAGTTATGGATGAACGGAGAAAAGGTATGCGATAGCAGCGTCAGTGGAACCTCCACGCAAGAGTTCTCCTGTTCGCTGGCAGGCACAAATATTCCTGAATATGCTGATGCGATATCACTCGAAGTGGTGGTTGGCGATGAGGCAACAGCTCTCAACGCCATGTTTCACCCCATTCTGCTAACACAAAGTATGGAATACTCGTTGTTCTTGCCATGGCCCAAGGATGATTCGGAGTAAACACTAATTTTGATGAGGAACGTATGAAACAGATATCCCTATTCATTCGACGAATTTTATCTGTCCTCAATGTAATACTCTTTTGGTCGTTATTCACGATCATCATTTTCTTTCTCACCAAATACTACTCTTTACAAGTCTTTTCGAATTACGAGAATCAGTTCCCTGAACTATCTTTCTATTTTCTTTGCCTATTGCTGCTTCTATCCTTGATCAATATACTATTTCAAGATATTCTCGCAAAGAAATGGATTGGGGTTGTGGGAAAAGTTGCATATTTATCTGTAGGAGTCTATTTATTGACACTGCTCATTAAGTACTTTCGTGAAAACATTGAATATCGAGGATCTGTTTACTTAGATTTATGGTTCAATGACCCGAAGACCTTATTGGAGTATACCAATCGGTTCTTAGACTGGATGCATCTGGAATATTTGACAAAAGATATATTTTCACTGAATATGGCGATTATGCCCTTGACAATCATTTTAGTATTGTATGTTTTTAGAATATATCGATATTATCGCTTTCAAAAAAAGAATACCGATTTAAAGAAGATGCAAGGACTTCAGTTTTTGGACCAATCTGTGTTGCTGATACTCATTTCGTTCTTACTTGGTTATTTACTTCTTTTCAATCGAGATTATCTCAGCGTAAGTGTTTGTGTTGTAATCGTGCTTGGATTTTCAACGTATCATATGATTTCAATTTATGTTCCAAAATTACCAAGAGTGATTCATTCACAGGCATTGATTCGAGTCGTCTCCATCATTCAAGTAGGCTCATTCATGCTTGTTACGTATCTTTCTTTGATCATACCTCTCTATGAAATAGGGTTGATGTCTGTCGAATACTGGTTCTCGTTGTTAATCTATTCGCAATTTCATATTTTCATCATCAATATATTGGCTATCGCGATTGTAATTACGATCGTAATGGCATATGTGATACGATGGGTCGGCAATCAGAAGAATTCGTGGAAAGTCTCATAATCGCCACACAAAATTAAAGTTTGACCTATCAAAGGCGTAAGCTTTGATTGATATCAGATCGTATGAAAAACGAAAAAAGAGACCGCAACGGTCTCTTTTACTTGCAGATGGTGGAGGGGGACAGATTCGAACTGCCGAACCCGGTGGGAACAGATTTACAGTCTGCCGCGTTTAGCCACTTCGCTACCCCTCCGGTTGATTTGCTATTTTATTATAACAAAACGCTATATCAAATGCAAGAAGAAAAATGCGCCAATTTCTCACTTGAAAGTGAGCGTCATAATCAATCATGATATAATAAGAACAGCACAAGACGAAAGGAGTTGATTCCATTGAGAATCGCACTCATCGCTCACGACAAGAAGAAACCTGAAATGATACAATTTGCGAAGAAATATCGCGACGCATTGGCACACCATGAACTCTTTGCGACCGGCACCACAGGGCATCAAATCATCGAAGCAACCGGTTTAGATGTCCATTGCTTCAAAAGCGGCCCGTTAGGTGGAGATCAAGAAATCGGAGCGCGAATTGCCAATGGAGAATTGGATCTCATCTTTTTCTTCCGTGATCCACTCACAGCGCAGCCGCACGAGCCTGATGTATCCGCCTTATTACGACTTTCTGATGTCTATCAAGTTCCTTTGGCGACCAATCCTTCCACTGGAGAACTGATTGTTCACGCGATTGAGGAATCGATATGATTACCATTGTTCCACTCGATTCATCGAGAGCCCAAGACTTCCTCTCTTTGTTTGATGTCGCTTCGTTTGCCCATGCGGAGCATTGGTCTGGATGTTACTGTCGGTTCTATCATACAGATTGCTCCATGGAAGAATGGACATCTAGGAATCGCGAACAAAACAAAGAAGATGCGTTTCGTGCCATTTCAAACAATGAAATGGCCGGTTTTCTCGCCTATGACGGAAAAAAATGTGTGGGCTGGCTCAATAGTGGTGATGTTCAAAACTATCCCCGAATCTACCCCTATGTTCCAGAACCCATTCGAGCGAAGAAAACAGCTTTATCGATTTGCTTTGTCATCTCAAAAGACTATCGTAATCAAGGCATTGCATCGATGTTACTCGACTACGCGATTGGTTATGCAAAAGAACATGGTTATGAACAGATGCTTGCCCTACCATTCGAAGCCCCTATCACAGAAAGAATGTATCGCGGGTTGCCTTCAATGTACCTCAAGCGAGGATATGTGTTGATTGATACCGCCGAAGCCATTCAAATCTTGTTGAAGACATTATAAAAAATATCACCAACAAAAAACGGTCTACCATCGATTGGAGACCGTTTTTATTTGTTATTTTTTTTGGAGTGAACAATTAAAGGCACCATCATTTCGCCTTCGAGGAGACCTGCATGTTGCCCTTTCATGAAGAACGAATCCGTACTCATCTTGAAGTAGTAATGATCAATGGCGATTGCCATATAATCTCCTAAGAATTCATCCAGCCTCGGATGCTTTACGCCATATCCAAACAGATTCATTTGAAGGACTTCTTCTCTTGGTAACAAGATGAAGTATTGTCGGAAGTACTTATTAAAGAGTTCAACGAACTTTTCTTTTTTCTCTTCTTGAATAAAGAAGGCTGCGGCACGGGACTCGACCGAAGGTTCATGTCGGAATGTTTCCCATAAATCCGGATATCTTCTTAACTCGATTGGACAGACATCCACTTGGCCATGATCCGCAAGCAACACAATCAACGTGTCGTCAGCAACATGGTCTACCAAGAATTTGTAAGCTTTGTCGATTTCCGCAAGCATCGCTTTGACATCAGGACTCGATAACCCGCCTTCATGCATCAACGTATCCAGTTTATCCCAGTAGCAATACATGAAATGTTCTCCTGGTTCATCGCATAGCGCCACGATTGTTTCGCATTGCTTTTGGAACGTATCATGCCTTGGTTCCCGGAAAGCCGGAAAAATCTCCGTTGTTTTCACGGAGGGTTTTGCTTCTTCAATCAACTCGTAAATCTTCGTTACAGGAGCAACCACATCGGAGAGGTTCTCATCAAACGATTTCTCGGAGTAGTAGTCTTTGTTGAGGAAGAAAATGACGCTCTTA